>CAMZKQ010000086.1 GCA_947311265.1 uncultured Chlorobiota bacterium
ATAAAAACAAATCTATTATTAAAATAAATTAATAGCTAGAGGCTTGAAAAAGAGTAGATTAAAATTTAACTGAATATTTTTTAACATTTTTTTGCATATAAATTTGATAATCTAAAAAAAGATAGTTTTCTTTGCATTTCAAAAGTATAAGGAGTTATTCCGAAAATCCTTTAAAGAGTAGGAAATCTTATTTATTAACCTTAAAATTTTTAATAATGAAAAGAACCATAAAAACAGTAGCTGCTTTTATGATTGCATCAAGTGTATTATTCACTTCATGCGTGAAAAACGAAGTTTCAGACAACGTTGCTGCTCTTAGAGCCGCACAAGTAGAAATCGTTAAAGCTGATGCTAAATTAGCTGCGGCAGATGCAGCATATCGTGAAGCACAAGTTGCACAAATCGAAATGAACAACACTCAGCAAGCACTTGTAAACGAACAAGACCTTCGTAGAGCAATTGCAATGACTGACGCTTTTGTACAACAACAACTAGCAGCATTAGAAAATGCAAAATTACAACTTCAACAAGCTGTAAACAACTTAGCAGACTATATTGCTGAGCACAATATCGATAATGCTGGAATGTACTTGAACAAGTACAACAACGAAATGAACCAAGTAAACAATTGGACGGTTCAAAAAATTAACAAAGAAGCAGATATCTCTATTAAAGAGGCATTACTTGCAGGAGGAAAACTAGTAACAGAAGGTACTGCAATTGTACTAGCTGAAAATTTAGCACAAGCACAAGCAGAATTAGCTGCCCTTAAAGCTTCTAAAACAGCTTACGAAGCATTTGCTGCAAACCCAGAAAGTTTACAAACTGAACTAGACGGACTTAAAGTACAAATCGAAGATTTAGAATCTACTCAAGCTGGTCTTGATGCAGATTTAGCCAATGCACAAGCTGCAACTCTTAAAGCACAAGCGGAATTATATGCCGCTAATCAGGTTATTACTGACGTTAAAGATGCTAACGATAATATCTCATCTCTACAAGATGATATTGTTTCTTCTAACGAAGCTATTGTAACTACTAACGAAAACATTGCAACTGCGAATGCAAACATTGCAACGCTTAACACTAGCATTGCAAGCATGAATGCAGAGCTAGTAATTCTACAAGCTACTTTAACTGCCGCAGAAGCAGACTTAGCTTCTAAACAAGCTGCTCTTGATGCTGCAAATGTTGCCGTAGATGCTGCACAAGCTGATGTTGATGCAAAAACTCTTGCTGTTCAGTATGCACAAAACGCATTTAATATTGACCCATCACAGTCTAATGCAGATGCACTTACTGCTGCAAACGATGCACTTACTGCTTCACAAAGCTCACTAGTGGTTGCACAAGGCAATGCTGCTCTTCCACAAGCTAACGTAAATACTGCTGAAGCACAAGTAACTTCTGCACAAAACGATGTTAATGCAAAAGAAAGCTCAATTGAAGGTGCAATGACTGCTGTTGAGGCACTTCAAACAGACATTGAAGGGTTCAACGATGATATTACAGCTGCTAATGAAGATATTGCACAAGCTAACTACGATATCGCAAGAGAGCAAGCTAACTTAGCTGCATGGAGCGATGCTTATACTGCTGCCGTTGCTAACTTAGGCACTCTTGATGATGCTGTTGGTACAGCTCAAAGAGCAGAAACAACTATTGCTTCTACAAAAGCTGCAAATCAATTACTTCTTGACGCACTTACTGGTGTATGGAACTCTGTTGAAGGAGATATGATTCGTATTGCTGATGTAATCAATGGTATAGCAAACGATGTTGCTGCCCAAGAAGAGGCTATTAAAGGCATTGAGTCTGATATTGCTAATAATGCAAATGGGGACTTTAACCTTCAAGCAAATCTTGATAATGCCAAAGATGATTTAGTTTATATCACCTCCCAAATTGCATCGCACCAAGCACTTGCCGACAAATGGAAAGCACTTTTAGACGCTGCCTTAGGTGGTAACTAGTCTTAAATAAAAAAAACAAGAGCAAGTTTATTAAACTTGCCTCTTGTTTTAAAATTAAATTAAGTTTTACCCTTTAAGACACAAAACACATGAAGAAATATTTAATGCTAGGAGCATTTTTGCTTTGCTTAGCAGGAGGCGTTTTGGCACAAGAAGACCCTGAAGAAGAGGCTTATGTTGGCGGAGGTTCATTGAAATTCTCTGGTGCTATCCTTTTCGGAAACAGTAACTTCTTAACAAGTGGCCTTACTATACCTGGCTCACCAGGTAGCACATATTGGAATGTTTCAGGACAAGCACCTTATGCAAATACTGTATCAAACAACAATGCTATCACAAATATGATTGGTGCAGAAGCGAGAGTTTTTGTAACTGACGATATAGCCATAAGGCTTAATGGTGGTGCCGTTGTAAGAAACACCCCTGCACGAGACAATGTTCCTGCAACTATTGATCCAAATTCTCCCAATGTAACTTGGATACCAAACTATAACGCTGTAATTGGCGACAATAGATTTGATGCCAACTTTAATATTGGTGGAGAATATCACCTTGTAAAGAAAGGTAAACTTTCTGGTTATGTAGGAGCTTCTATTCCTTTTAACTACGCAAGATGGTCGCAATACAACCCTACAGTAGTTGTAAACAGTAACAACGGTGTTGCTCCTGCTACTGTAACGATTACAGATGTTGCAACAAGACACGTTGAAATGGTAGGTTTCGGTTTCCAATTATTGGCCGGAGCAGACTATAACTTCACAAACGGTTTTTACATGGGATTAGAAATTAAACCTTTCTCTTACCTATATGCTTTCAATAGAAAGTTCCCTGCACCAGGGCTACCTTCTTTGGGTGCTGATACTCATACTTATGGCTACTTTGTACAGCCAATGTTCAAAATGGGTTTCATGTTCTAATCTTTTGAGAAAAGAATTTAATAAACTAAGACTACTTTTATGAGTAGTCTTTTTTTTTGCCAAGAAATTAAAACTATTTGCCTACTTTTACAGGGTTGCTAATTCTGGCTTGTCTTTATTATTATATAGTATATACTATGAAAAAAATACGCCTGTTCTCATTATTTGCTTTTTATATTTTACCGCTAGCCACTCTTGCACAAACGCCAGCTGATGTACTATTAAAAAAACTAGAAAAAAATGATAGCCTTTTTCATCGGCAAGAAATAGTGGCTTTACTTTCTAATAACCAGTTTTTTGCAGGGGATAAAATCCACTTCTCTGCTTGGGTACAAGATGCAAAAACGGAGCGGCTAGATGAGTTTTCGTCTGTGCTTAATGCAGAGATTATTAACCCAAAAGGTAAGGTAGTGCTTATTAAATTATTAAAACTAGAAAAAGGGCATACTGCTGGCTTTTTTCTCCTCCCAGACTCTATGGGAGCAGGTACATATAGGCTACGCCTTTGGACACCTTTTATGAGGAATTTTCACCCACAGTTTATGGGCTTAAAAAGCTTTGAAGTTTACAACACCGAAAAACCATTTTATGATACTGAATATTTACAGTTTCTTAAAAAATTGAGGCGGCAAAGAAAACGGATAAAAAGTCTGGTTTATACAGAAAGCAAGTACTTAAAAGCGGGTATTCAGAATAGGGTAGGGCTAGCTATTTCAAATTCACAAAATAAAAAGATTAAATTTTCGGCAAAAATAATAGATAATAAAAAAAATGTAGTTGCAGAATCGTCTGGCACTGCTGGATTAGAGCTTATTTTATTTTTTGTGCCAGAAATGAATAGGAGGTATAAAGTCATTTTTTATACAGCATCGGGAAAGCGATTAAAAGAAAAGTTGCCAAAGGTTGTGGAAAATAACTTATCAATTATTGCAAAAAATATCACGAAAAATAAAATAGACCTGCAATTTAGCAGTGCAACTAATAAGTCCACAAAGCAGTACCTGCTTACGGTATCCAACCGAGGAGGCATTCATTTTAGCCAGCCTGTAAGTTTCAAGAATAAATTTGAGTTAAGCATTATGTGCAATAAGCTACCCCGTGGAATGCTTAGCTTTATACTGTATAACTTAAATTCAACCGTACCTGAGGAGCAGGTTTTCATTAATATCCCAAAACGGAAAAGCCCAAAATTGGATTTGATAATTAACTCCAAAGGAAACGAGTTATCAATAGAGTTCCCAAAAAACGAGAGGTTTAGCGGAAATTACACAGTACTAGTAAAGGGAAAAAAGCAAGTAAGAAAAGCAGCGGAAGGTGTAATTGTAGAGAAATATCCAGAGTTTAAAATTTTGGAAATAAATAAAAAAAAATATTTTGAAAAAAAAATGGAGCTAACTGCCTCTAAATTTACAAGGCAAGATAAAATTACAATTTCAGGCACTGTAACACGGGAGCTTATAAAATTGCCGTACAAAAATGCAACAGTTAAGTTGTATATATTGAATAAACACAACGACCGTTTTACTACACATACCAATACACAAGGGCAATTCAGCTTTTCAGGAATGGATTATAGCGATACGCTAGATGTTATTGTCGAGGCAAGGACGGTGCATAATGGAAAATCGCTTATTATTTACCCGGACTATTACGCTCCCTTTCTGGCAGGGCAACTAATCCCGAATAATATTGATAGTGCTATTGCACTTCAAAAAAGAGGACGTAGGTATATGCGGTATTATAGGCAGGAGGTATTTGAGCGGGATACCTTCGATGTTACTGGGAAAAAACTGCACCGCAACGCCGATCAGGTTATTGATTATAGGGTATTAAATAATGGCTACTATTCTAATGTTTCTCAGGTATTAGATTTCTATTTGCCAGCTGGCTCGATAAGAGGGCAGGACGACCCACTATTTTTAATTGATGGAACGCCCTCGGATAGGGCTACTGCTAATACTATTCCTGTGAGTGATATTGAACGTATTGAAATTCTGAAAAGCCCAGGGAATAAAGCAATTTATGGGTTTGGAGGTAAGAATGGAGTGATTGCCATCTACACAAAACACGGTAATTTAAGTAGCCGAGGCGAAATACATTTTAAAATACTTGGGTTTTCTGAGGATAAAGCGTTTGCCTATATGGTAGCTAAATCAGTAAAAATCCAAGAACAAACGCTCGTATGGAAGACGCTGGTCGCAATTACTAACACTAAAAAAACACTGAAATTTAATTGGCCTGAATACTACGAAGAAGTAATAGTTACCGTACAAGGGTTTACTAATGAAGGTAAACCCATTTGTTTTGAAAAGCAAGTTAAGCTAAACCCCTAAGCAAAAAAACTTACTCCGAAGAGTAAGTTTTTTATATTGTATAATTTTAATGGCTTGTGCCTAATTAAAACCACCTGTTTTAAATAACTCCTGATTAGGATTAACACACATAACAGGTACTTTAGCAGTATTAGCGATAATTTTTTGTTCGTCTGCCCCTAAAACATAATCTTGGATTCTAATATTTCGAGTTGTTCCAATAAGCATCATAGTAGCATTTATATCCTTTGCAAACTTCACCGCTTCATCGGCAAGGTTCTTGCCCTCTAATTTTACAATTTCGTAGGGTATATCATGATTTACAAGGTGTTGTTGTGCAAACCCTGTATTTCCAAGTACTTTTTTCTTGAAACCAGAATCAGACAAATTTAAGTAGGTAAGGTAAAATTTTGGCTTAGAAAAACCGGCAATATAATTTGTCCAAACTAATTTTTCTTTCTCTGTAAATTTAAAGTCAATAGGAAAAACAATTTTATCAAAATGCTCTTCCTTGCTAGGTGGACCTATATTTTACATCAAGAGAT
>CAMZKQ010000087.1 GCA_947311265.1 uncultured Chlorobiota bacterium
ACAGTAATATAATGGCTAATACAACTAGGGCTATTTGCCATGGCCCGATAAATCCTCCTATAACAAATGCGTTCATAATTTTAGATTTTAAGTGTAACTTATTTTTCTGCAAAGTTAATTAAAAAGTTTAACAATATCGTTACCATTGGCATAAATTAAAAGTGCTAGCAACAAAAACATACCTACCATTTGGGCATATTCCATAAATTTATCGCCAGGCTTTCTGCCAGAAATAATTTCGTAGAGTAAAAACATAACATGCCCACCATCTAGTGCTGGTATTGGCAGTAAATTAACAACCCCTAGCATAATGGAAAGCATTGCCGTCATTAGCCAAAAGCGTTCCCAATCCCACTCTTGTGGGAATATTTTTGTAATGGCAATAAACCCGCCTACTTCCTTGTAGGCTTCGGTTTCGGTATCGGCAATTATTTTGAACTGCTTGAGGTAATTGACCACTTCTTCTACCCCTCTTGATGCCCCTGCGGGAATGGAGGCAAAAAGTCCATACTCCACTTTTTTAAGTTTAAATTCATTAAGAGGATTTAAGGAAACGCCTATTTTTCCGGCACTAGAAATAGGCACATCAAATATTTTTTCTTGCCCCTCCCTTAGCACCTTAATTTTAGCAATTGTTCCTTTATTTTCCTTAAGAAACTTTAGGTACTCATCAAAAAATAGCATCGGTTTATCATTTGCAGCTATTAGTTTGTCGTCCTTTTCAAGGCCTGCTTTTTTTGCCCCAGAGCCTGTGCCAAACCCAGCGATAACAAATGGATAGCGAGGGGCGATTATAGATTTTTTATGCTTTAAAAAAGCGGCTACTTGCTGGCTCGAAATTACAACTTCGATAGTTTTTTTATCTCTCAAAAGTTGCACGGTGTGTGGGTTGTTTAGTAGGATTTGAGGGACTATTTCCTTAAAACTTTCTACTTTTTTGTTGCCTGCCGATACTATAATGTCGCCATTTCTGAACCCGAATGAGTGCCCAAGGGAGTCGGTTGTAATGCCATATTTGGCATTTTCGATAGGCAAATAGGTTTCGCCCCATGTAAACAGTACCATGGTGTAGAGTATGCCGGCTAATATAAAATTAACCATTACTCCGCCGAGCATAATGAGTAAGCGTTGCCATGCTTTTTTGGAGCGGAACTCCCATTCCTCTGGTTTTTTTGCCAGTTGCTCTTTGTCCATGGATTCGTCTATCATACCTGCAATTTTAACATAACCACCCAGGGGTAACCAACCAATGCCGTATTCGGTATCGCCCTTCTTAAATTTAAAGAGCGAAAACCAGGGGTCGAAAAAGAGGTAAAATTTTTCGACTCGTGTTTTAAAAAGCCTTGCAAAGCCAAAATGCCCCATTTCGTGGGCAACTACTAATATTGATAGGCTCAGCAATAGCTGCATTATTCGAATAAAAATTCCCATTTATTTGTTATTTTCTTAAGTTTAAGCCTGCTGCTTTGTATAATTGTTTAAGCTACTGGCGGCAGCCCTTATTCTTGCTTTGTACTGTTCTTATTTTTCAAAATATGTTGCAAAGCTACAACTTTTTCCGATATGCACAACCTTTTCTCTTTTAATGGCTACCTTCTAGCCATTTGCCTGTCTTATTTAAGTTCGAATACGGCTTAATATTTGGGGCAAATTGGGTAGTGGAGCATTTTTTTTTATTAGGAAGCCTGTAATATTGGCGTTTTTTGCGGCCTCAATATCTCTTATTGAGTCCCCAATAAGTATTGATTTTTGAGCTGAAATATTAAATCGAGCGAGTGCTTTTTGTAACATTAGTGGCTGTGGTTTTCGGCAAAGGCAATTCTCTATACTATCGTGGTGGGGGCAGTAGTATATTTCGGAAATTAAGATGCTGTGCTGCTCGAAGGTTTCGAGCATTTTTTGATGCACAAAATCGGTTTCTAATTTGGAGTATAGTCCTTTTGAGATACCGCCTTGGTTGCTAATAATTATTAATAAATAACCTGCTTGTTGATACTCTATAAGCCGCTGAATTACAGTTGGATTAAGTAAAAATTGAGAAGTTCTGAAGACGTAATAGTTGCTGCTTGGATTATTGATTACTCCATCTCTATCTAAGAAAATAGCTTTTTCCATACCATTTATAGCCAAAAAAGGAATGCTAACCAGAGCGAGGTATAAAAGCAACCGTTTAAAATCATAGCATTTTGGGCAGCCTTATTTTCCTTGTAATTGTAGCCCGAAGTATATTCTTTTTTTATAATGGATTTGTTTTTAGCATCAACTACAACATATCTATATGGCTGGCTGCCTTTGCTATAGCTAGTCATTCCTTGCATTTTATATTTAAGTTTTGAAACTTCAGATTTTTGTATTTTTAGTATAGCTTTGTTACCTTTTAGTTGGTATAAAATTTCAGAATTAGCGTTGCTTACTATCTGTGCAAAAATTTTAGTTCCATCATTTTTCACTATTACATCTTGTGCAAATGCCGAAAATGTGAATATAATAATTGAAGTTATTAGAATCAGTTTTTTCATTTTTTTTGTGCTTTTTTAGCTTTTGCCTTTTCTTTTCTTTTTAGATGGCGAATGGTTTTTACGGTATCTTTTTTAGTAAGGTTACCATAGGTGTCATCGCCAATCATCATAACTGGGGCAAGCGAGCAGCAGCCTAGGCAGGCGACCGACTCTATCGTAAAAAGACCGTCTGGTGTGGTTTGTCCATTCTTAATTTTCAGGCTGTCTTCCAGAGCAATGGTAATTGTTTTGGCATCTTGCACATGGCAAGCCGTTCCGTGGCAGATTTTTACAATGTTTTTGCCAGTAGGTTTCAGCCTAAATTGTGCGTAAAAAGTGGCTACGCCATAAATTTTGGCAACAGCATAGTTGGTGGCATCGGAGAGTTTATCGAAAGCCTCGGGCGGAATATAGCCGTATAACTCCTGCGTGGCTTGTAAAAGTGGGATAAGACTTCCTTTTTTTGCATTGTATTTTGCAATGATTGGGTTTAATAAATCCAAATTATACTCTTTTGCTTGGCTAGTGTTTTCTACTTGTGGGCTAATGCGTTGTACTCTCATTTTGTAGAATTTCTTGTGGGTAATTAAAGTGGTTTTCTGTTTTCAGCAAAGGTACACATTTTTTCAATACTAAAAGGTTGGATATTCAAATTAAATTATTATTGAGCCTAGTATAAAAAATAGCCCTGCGAGTGTCTTTGCAAAAATATTCAAAATCAGCAACTGAAAACCAGCCAGTTACAATACTCGCAGGGCGGCTAATTATTCTTTTTTGGTATAATAGACAAAATGGTTGTTTTTTTGTAGTACTTTATCTCAAGTGGACAAAATGGTTGCTGTTTTTTTAATAAAATTTTGAATTGAAAATTTTCAAATTACCTTTGTTTTATCAATTTAAACGGAAGTAGGCTCTGCTGGAGAGCAACCTGCCAGGGATAAAACTGATGACTGACGAAAATGTCAAATATTAGGAGTTCTTTAGAGAACTCCTTTTGTCATTTTCAGAAGTCTTTATGCCTTTAAAAACTCATCTATAAATTTCTTTTTTCTTTGTAATGAAAGTCCATTATGATTTCTGAGTTTGTTTTTCAAGTCAGAAAAATGACCGTCAATAGCATTTGTTGTATTGGGAATATTTAATTCAAAATTATCATACCAAACGAATAAGTTATCTAAATTTGTTTTTAAACTTCGGTATGCACTTCTTAATCTTTTGTGTGTATAAAAACTTTTTCCTGTTTCTAAATTAGTTGTTCTTTCATTTAAAAAAGACTCCCATTTATTATACCATTGCACCAAAGCTCCTTCAAAAGATTCTTTATCTGTATGTTTTAAAAGTGCCGTAAGTTCTTTTAATTGGCGTAATAGACAAAATGGTATGAAATTAAACCTGAAATTTTCAAACAAAACCCGTTGGATTTTAAAAAGAAAATTTTATCTTTAAAATCTAATTTAAAAACAAGTTGTCAACAACAACCTTGTGAAACTTAACATCTAAAAACATTACCAACAATAAGAAAACGGTAATTTGAGAGCCCCATTAGTGTATTAATATAGCCTTTAAAACACCCTAAAAGGCTAGGGAATCCTATATCAAACGACTAATATTCAGCTTTGGTTTAATTAAAGAAAGTGAGCTTTCTTTTATCGTTTCTATTTGTTCAATTTTCCCTGTTTCTAGAATTTCATAAAACTCATAGCCCTGTGCAGCTATAAATTCGCCTACTTTCAGGATACTTAAGTGATGTGTTTTTAAGGTTTCAGTATTTATTTCGATTAAGATGTCTGCCTTTTGTTTACTCATAAGGGTAGCCATGCCTTGCAGTATTTTATATTCACTCCCTTCGGCATCAATTTTTATTAAGTTGGGGAAGCTATTTTTTAAGATAAAATCATCAATGGAGATAGTGCTTTCTTGCTCTATTTT
This sequence comes from uncultured Chlorobiota bacterium, assembly GCA_947311265.1. Classification (GTDB taxonomy): domain Bacteria; phylum Bacteroidota; class Bacteroidia; order Bacteroidales; family JAADGE01; genus CAMZKQ01. The sequence goes on from CAMZKQ010000087.1 coordinate 4,428, forward strand.
TCCTGTGAAGTTGGCGGGTTTTTCGGTGGAAGTCATGCCCCTATTTTGCTTATCGGCAATGTAAAGATTAGCCGTTTGATGGCTCACTTGGGCTACAATTTTTGGTACAATGGTAATGTTTTTAAAGCCATTTAATTCAATGTTTTTAATGAGCTGCTCCCTGTTGTTATGGTCGGGTTCAAAGGCATAAACTTGCCCATTGCTAGTGCGTTTTGCTGCAAGCATTGTATAGTAGCCTATGTTTGCCCCAATATCGTAAAATATGGTATTTGCCTCTATATTATTAACGAAATACTGGGTTTCTGTGGCTTCGTATATCCCCAAAAAATAAATTTGTTGTTGCAACCAATCGTCCAGATTTAGGCTTATTTTTATGTCCTTATCATAGACTGAATTAAGGCTAATTTCATCAAAAAAGTGGCGTTGGTTGAGGCGTTTTACAATGCCAAAATACCTTTTCCTGAAAAAATCAAACCGAAAAAGGTGTTTTAATATTTTTATAATTATTAGTTTCATTTTTTTCCTTTTAGAATGTTTAAAATGATTGTTTTTCCGAAAATAAAATCGTCTTTGCGTAGCAGAAAATCCGAAAATTTGGCTTTGGACATGCCCATAAAAACGATAAATTGGAACAGTGTAATTGTGCCATAGGAAAGCGATGTTGTAATTCCTGCCCCTAAAAGCCCCAGTTTAGGGATTAAGTAAAACCCTAAAACAGAGGTAATTAGTAGCCCAATCCCAGAAGCATAAGTGTTGTACTGTGGTTTGCCGTTGCCCGAAAAATAGCCGCTAAATAAAAAGGAGCAGGCCAATGCTAAAATCCCAGTACTTAGGCTTAGAATAATTGATTGTGTCCCCGAAAAATCTTTGCCAAAAATGGCAGAAATAATTGGCTCTGGAATTAAGGAAAGTACTGTAATTATTAGGAATGAGATTACAAAACTAAGTTTTAATAAAGATATAGTTATTAGTTTTGATTTTTCCTTGTCGTTCAAATTTGAGATGCGGGAATATTGGATAAAGGCAATGCTTCGCCCAATAATCCAAGTGCTTTCGCTAAGTTGAACGCCTACTGTAAACCGCCCCAATGCGCCTCGCCCAATAAAATGTTCGATAAAAAAATAACTTAGTCGGTAGTTTAATTGTTGTAACATACCTGCAAAGGAAGAGAGTGCTCCAAATTTTGAGATTTGTAAAAAGGCTGAATATAAACCTTTGAAATCTATTTTTTTAAGGTGTTTTGCCACCGAGAGTAAACTGCCCAAGAAGGTGATAGAATAGGCTATGTATAAGGCAGTTAAATAGGATTCAATATGTATTTTATTTAAAAAATAAGTTAGCACAAATAAGCTAGATATAATTAGTACTGCATTGAGTAGGTTTAAAAAATTAAAGCGTATAATACGTTGGTTACCAGCAATAATGCGTGTGTTTACTGCGGTAAGCGAAAATAATACCGCTAAGATTGTGGTATGAAAGAGGTATTTGTCATCAACAAGATGAATAAATTGGCTAAGCAGAAGGAATAGCCCCAAAGATAGTAGAGTCCATAAATAAGCGATTATGAAGAGCTTAAAGTTGTTAATTCTTGATGTAAAGTAGATTAGACCACTAGTAATTAGGCTATTTATGATGCCAAAAATGGAGATAGCAAGAATAATTAGCCCGATTGTGCCTACGCCCTCTTTCCCAAAATATTTTGAGCAAATTATAATTATCAGCAAATTAATTACCCCATTTAATACCCTTACAAAAACGGTGTTTAAAATTTTTTTAAGCATCTTTGTAAAGGTTTAAAAACTGTAGGGCGACCTTTTTTTTTCCATAATTATTTTCGGCATATTGGCGTAGTTTTTCAGGCTTAAAATCGCTAGCATTATCAAGCATATAATTTATAGTTTCGATGAGTTGTTGTTCGTTTTTTGGCTCAATTACTCGCCCAAACTCTGTGCCAGTATGGTCTAAAATCCCGCCACATTTGGTGGTAAGTACAGGCACACCACAAGCCAAACTTTCAATTACAGGTATTTGGAATGTTTCGTAATTGCTAAACATTAGCAGAAATTGGGCATTTTGTATTAAGCTTGCAAGTTGCTGAGTTTCAACACGCCCCAAGAAGCTAACAAACTTCTTTTCTATTCCCAATGTGTGGGCAAAAGCTGCTGCGGTGATTTTATTTTCTCCAATCCCGACAATGTTTAATTTAAAATCTTGGCGTGTTTCGCTTAGTTGCTTTACAGTTCTTAGTATCCCCGAAATATTTTTATGCTCGTCTTTAAAGTTAGTGATATGGATAATCTCTTTTATTTTCCCCGATTTTTTTATGCCTTTGTAGTTGAAGATATTAGTGTCAATTACATTGTAAACAATTTTATAATTTTTATTTTTTAGTCCCTGAGCCTCCATGGCTTTTTTTAGGTTTTGAGATACTACCGTAACTGCCGAGGCATATCTTACCGCTATTTTTGTAAATAAGATTTTAAGGTCGCCTTTAAACTCTTTTCGGGTGCTTAGGTAGCCCGTCCAGTGTTCGGTAATAATATATGGTATCTGCCTGAAAATTTTATAAAAAAGTGCCACAACCCCTAGGCGAGTAAGAATATTTACATGGATAATATTGATTTTTTTTAATGATTTTCTAATTATTTTTATGCCCTTAAAAGTGTAAAATATCGAAAAAAACAATTTTAAAAAAGCGGTTACTACAGGTATTTTACTGTTTATTTTAGGATAATAAAGTAAGTATTCGCTAAGGTTTTTATTTTTTGAAACCTTTAAACTATGCTTCTTTAACCCCTTTTTAGGGCAAACCAATAGCACTGAAACGTTGCAGAACTCGGCTACCGCCTCGGCGTGTTTTTGTATAAAGTTGCCGTTGAGTGGTGCTAATTCGTTGGGATACCAAGCGGTTAAAAAAAGGATATTTAGTGGCTTCATTCAAAAAATTAAGAGAATTTAGGCATCGCTTCGCTTTCTACGGAAACGGTGTATAAAGTGTTGGGTAGTTTCAATTTATTTATAGTAAAACTTGCTATGTTTTTATTGATATAAATGGCCGATTTTGTGCCTTCTACATGATAGATATTCTTGTGTAAATCTTTTGGAGTGCCATCTAAAATACCTGCCAATACTGGGCTACGTACTAGTTCTGGGTGGTAGGCATAATCGTGCCAAACAACTATTGAGTTCTCGTGTAGCAGGTGCTCAAATACTTTTTTTGTGTCGTTGGCTACAAATTCGTGGTGATGATTGCCATCAATAAAAACAAGGTCAAATTTGAGGGGTAAGGCGGAAAAATCGTAATCTAGCGAGTTCCCTTTTAGGTGTTTTATATTTTTGTAATGCTTTGAAAAATAGCCAATTTGTTTAATGTGGTCTTCGGGCAAATTAATGGCTCGCATCTGCTCGTCCGACATATTAAGGGTATAGCACTGGCTAGCCACCTGTGCCACATTGGCAACGCTTTCGCCTCGCCAAGTACCGATTTCAAAATACTTGCAATGCGGAAAACTCATTGCTGCTTTTTTTAGTAGCAATAAATCGGTGGGTAGCGAGCCACCATCGGAAAATGTGTAGGGGGAAATTGCCTTAGTTGTTTCTGGAAATAAGTTGTTTATATTTACTGTTCGAAGCCCATTAGTAATGTTGTAATTCTTTGCCAGATAATCTGCCCAAAGGTCTGGGCTATCAATTATTTTATTGAGTAGCGATGGCTGTTTAAGTATCGCAAAAATGGCTTTAAATGCTTTTTTAAGTTTATTCATGTTTCTTTTTGAAGTGTTTTAATAGTCCCAAATTCTCTTTTCGGTAAGTATAATATTCTTTTTTTGTAGCTCCCCAGCCCGAAAAAAAACGGGCAATACCAGCTATGTTTGAACCCTCAAAATCAAGAGTTAAATTTGTGTTGGCGTGCGTTTTTATAAATTCATTAAAAAGCAGAAAAGTAGCCCCTTGGCTTTCTTTTGATTTTACCGAAGCACCTAGTAAATAATACACCGTATTTCTGAAAAATAAAAAAAAGCAAGCTGAAACAGTTTCATTATTTTTATTTTTTGCATAGTAGATTTTTGCATTCCCCTTTGCCTGTGCATGGCTAATTAGTGCTTCTATTTTGTTATACACCTGTGGCGAAATTACGGTTGCCGACTGTTTTCTTTTCAGTGTAATTAGGGGCTTAAAATCATCGAGTTTTACTATATGTAATTCATTTTTAATTGCTTTTTTGATGTTTCGTTTAGTATTTGAGCTAAAATTTTGACTCAAAGTAGCATAATTTTTATCTAAATCAAGAATGAAATTACTGTTTTTTTTAAGCTTTAATTTTTCAAAATTTAAGCCAGAGGAAAAATTAAACTCAATAATTTTAAATGTTTTTGGAATGGTATTTATCATATTCAAAATTAAACTTTCCTCTGCCGTAGCAGGAAAAAATAGCCCTTGTTGCTGCAAAAGTGGAAACCTGCACATATATTTTATGCCCATTTTTAGTTTGTAGGGTAGTGGTAAAACGGCCAAGTAATTGCCCCAAATTATGCCGCCCCAATTTTCTGTCATAATATCCAAGTACCACGACATGCCGTAAATCATTGAATTATTGGCATTTTTTACACAAGAGTTCCACTTGTCTGTGTCAATTTCTTTTCGAGAAAGGTAAATTATTTTAGGTGTAGGCATTGTCTCCATCTCCATTTTTAATCGGCTTATCGCTCTTAAAGTAAGCCTGCATATTATAATGAGCAAAAAAACGGCGTTCGGTTGCTTTTGCAAATATTGAAAGCCGTTTTTGGGCTATAATTTGACTGCTAATTTGCGTATCGAAACACTCCAAAATCTTAATTTTATATTGCCTGACATACAACGTAAGGATATTTACAATCTTGCTTGCATCGCCTGTATATTCTAAAAAAGGGAGGCTCATAAAACCCTCTCTAATTTTAATAATTATGAAGCCAGTAACTTGATTTTCAGAATTATAAATTGCAATTTTGGTATAGAAAAACTGCTTTGCCGAGCTCGAAAAAAAATATTTATTATCTAAAATTGTTTTAGATTTCCGCTCTCTTACCCAAGGGTAGTTGAGGAAATGCTCCATTTCAGTTGTTGTTTTTTTAAAGGCATGATTTTTATAACTGGTGGCAATAAAGGCCGCTATTTTAGTATCTATTTTTAAAATGACTTTGAAATTTACTGCTGGCTTGGAGGTTTTAAAGCGTTTTAGGCGTAAGCCCAAAAGGGCATTTATACAAAAATCAATAGTCCAAAGTAGGGGCTTTGCTGTTTTGAAAAATAGATGTTTGGCAGGCAAAACATCGCTGAATACCGACCTGAAATAAATTCGCTTGCCCTTAATATTTGCTACCTGCCTAAAAAAAGTACTTTTGTCGTAAAGCGATTTGGAATTGGGGGCATAATTAGAAAACATCAATTTATTATCCCATGCCTGCAACGCCATTTTAAGAATTTCCATAGAAAAGCCTTTTCGGCGGTGCTTGGGGTGTACCCAGCTGCCACTTATCCAAGCCAGTTTTATAGGTTTTTCATTCTCAAAAATTAAATCTGAGAATAGGCTGCGATATGCAACTAGCTGGTTATTAATTGTTAAGTAAATTAGAGCAACATCATTTTCGTCCGCTCGCTTGTTATTTATGTAAGATATGGCTCTGTGCTCAGAAATTGGAATATCCGACCAAGATTGGTATATGTCAGACTTAATAAAGGCTGAGAGTTCTTTTATTTTTATTATTTTATACTCCATTCAAGAAAAGAAAACAAAAATACCTATTTTTGTTAAAATTGCAAAGAAGTTTACACTTTACAAAAATAGTATGAAAAAAAGGCCGCTTATTATACCAAAAAAAATAGCACAAGGCGATACCGTAAGGCTTATTGCACCAGCTGGTTTTGTGAGCCAAAAACAGCTAGATTATACAACTAAAACTCTTGAAAAATTAGGGCTAAAAACAATTTACTCTAAAATAATCCTAAAAAAAACAGGCTATTTGGCAGGTTCGGATAGCGGTAGATTAAATGATTTGCATGCCGCTTTTCTTTGCAAAAAAAGTCAGCTAATACTCTGTATAAGAGGAGGATATGGAACAATGCGCTTGCTTAAAAATATTGATTATGATTTAATTCGGCAACACCCTAAAATTATAATTGGCTATTCGGATATAACTGCCCTGCTACAGGCCATTTATAAGTACTCGGGGCTAGTGGGTTTTCACGGCGTGGTGGGTATTTCGGCGTTTACTGCTTATACCAAATCTGCCTTTGGGCAGATATTAATGCAGCCGAGCAATCAGCAATTGATACTGAATTATCAGCCACCAGAAAATAAGAACCCTACACCTTATATTATACAAAGCGGAAAAGCAACTGGGATTTTGGCCGGTGGCAACCTATCCATGCTGGTAGCATTGCTTGGTACGCCCTACGATATTAGCTGGAAAGGGAAGCTAATTTTTATTGAAGAAATTAATGAATACCCTTATAAAATTGATAAATTTTTAACCCAACTTTTGCTTGCCGGAAAATTACAAGAGGCATCGGGGCTAATTTTGGGCGTTTTTAACGCTTGCGATATTGATGGTGAAAATACAAAAAGAGAAAAATCATTTTCCTTGCAAGAGGTGCTGACCGAACGGCTAAAACCGTTAAATATTCCAATATTATATGGCTTTTCGTTTGGGCATATTAGTCGTCAAGCTATTTTCCCTATCGGGATTTTGGCTGAAATGAACACCCATACGCAAAGCGTTCGTTTGCTAGAAAGTTGCCTTTTAAGATAGACCATAATAAAAAGAGTAAATAAAATATAATATTCAATTAACTTTTATATTATACTGGAAATCAAACACTTAAACCCATTTTTTTTATTTTGTTTAGAGGTCGTAGTAAACTAATTTATATTTTTTGTTAGCTTGACCAAACAGAATGTACAGTTAAGGATTTTTTACATCAATATAATGGCATAGAATATGCAATATACTTGAAAAGAAAAACTATTATCTCAGAATCCCTAATCAGAATGAATTATAAAGTACTAGTAGTTGAAGATTTTACGCCTGCCCGAAAATCGTTTCAAGATATTCTTGAAGTACTAGGGTGCAGCTACGTTCTGGCTGCCGACGGCTTGGGGGCCATTCATAAACTTCGCAATGATTCGTTTGATGTTATTTTGATGGATTTACAAATGCCTGTGTTAAATGGCTTTGAAACGACCGAACATATCCGCCGTAATTTCCCTTACCCTTCTAATGCTATCCCGATAATAATCATGACTGGCTGGGACTATGCCGAGGAACTTTGTAATACTTACAAAGACGAGGGGTTTGATGGTTTTTTGCAAAAACCATTTTCGCTAGAAGCATTGGAACATGAGCTTAAAGAAGTGATTGAAAATAATGCGAATGTGAACTCTCGGAAATTTAAACTTTAAATTAGATAATACTAATTCTTCGTAAATCCTACTTTGTTAAAATACTCGTTGATATATGAATAAATTTCTTCTTTTGTCTTCAGGTTATTTTTTAGAGGAACAAGTACATATCCTGCACTGAGGGCATCTATTTTTAGGGGAAGTGCTTCGTAGGGAAACACAGGTCTAAACTGAATGAAAAAAGGGGTGGGAGGTTTAAAAAATGCACCTATAATTTTATTTTTTTCCATCTCACCAGCATCTACAATAGCTTGTGTTAAGCTATTATTAGCGGTATAAAGGTAGGAAGAGCGAACTAAAACATAGGGGGTTTTGCCTTCTACATCAATGCAAATATAGCCTGTAGTTTCTCTTGCAGTTTCTTTTTTCAATGTAAATTCTTTCACTTGGTTTACAACATTCCCTTCTGCATCAGATGTTTTAACTGTATATTTCCCTATCGGAATATTTCCAAAAACATTTGAAAAGGGCTGTATATTTTTCTCGAAAACTGTAGAACTGTCATTTTTAATACTAACAGTCAGTATTTTTTCGCTATTATTGAAAAAGGCAAGTGGGCGTTTGGGTGTGGTGTTACAGGCTGATAAAATGGTTATAAGCAGTAGTGGTAGAAATAGTTTTTGCATCTTTTATTTTATAGATTAGAAATCAATGTTGTCCTAAATAAATTTTCAGACCTCCAAATTTAACAAATTTATTGAGTTTGAGGGTTCTTTTTTTGAATGTTTCAAAAAAAGAACCCCTTGCATTGTATTTTGGGGCGGTTTTCCTACATTATTTTGAAAGGGATTATCCACCCATTTCTTTCAAAAATTTTAGAATTAGAATACTTATCATAGCCGTCCAAATTTGAATCATTACGGCATTTTCTGCTGTTCCTATAAATAATTTTATCTGTAGGAGTTGCTTTATTTTACGAAAAAACAGTTCAATTTGCCGTCCTAAATGTTTTTTTGACGGGGCTTTGCTTACTATTTGAGAAAATAAGTTTATATTTGCCATAAGAAAGGGGGGGCAACCTCAAAGTATCATTTAAAAACCGTCTAAGGTTTTTTTTCGTTCTTCGCTTTCCACCTTAAAATCGTAAACCCAATGACTGCAGAAATTAAAGACCCAATGAGTATGCCTATTTTTGCAGAGTCGATATAAATTGGGTCATTTTTAAATGCCAAACGGGCAATAAAAATGGCCATAGTAAACCCTACCCCTGCTAAAAACGAAACCCCTATAATGTGCCTATTACTAATCTCTGTGGGAACTTTAATAAGCCTTAATTTTTTTGCCAATAGTATGATAAATGAAATCCCAATACTATTCCCAAGCACTAAACAAATAATAATATTTCGTATAAGTGCTGTATCTAAATCAATATCATTATTGATAAGTACACCTGCATTGGCCAAGGCAAAAATAGGAATTATAAGGTACGCCACCCAATCGTGTAATTTATGCTCTAAATGCTGAAGTGGGGACTGAAATTGACTTATCCAGTTTTCCAAATCATCAATATGTTCAATTTGTTCTTTGGATAAAATTGGTCTTTCGGATACCGCTGATTGCTTAATATTCTTAGTGATATTTGCTAAATTGCCCATAAATGCAACCGTTTTAATTTTTTGCCGGACAGGCACAGAAAAGGCTAATAAAATCCCGGCAAGTGTCGGGTGAATGCCTGATTTTAAAAAGAGCACCCAAATAATTATACCCAATATAATATTAAGAATTTTAGAATAATACCCTTTGAAAGACAAGGCATATAATACCCCTAACAGTATTAATGCAACGAGTAATAGAGTTATATTGATGCTTCCGCTATAAAATATAGCGATAACTAATACTGCCCCTATATCATCGACAATTGCAAAGGCGGTTAAAAATAATTTAAGACTAAGTGGCACTCTATTGCCTAAAAGTTTTAAAATCGCCAAAGAAAAAGCTATATCGGTAGCCATCGGGACACCCCAACCTTTTGCCGTTTCAGGGGTCTGATTTAGTACTACAAAGAAGAGTACAGGCACGCACATACCGCCAACTGCCCCCAGTATTGGGAAAGAAATTTTTTTGATAGAATTTAATTCTCCAATCATAAATTCCCGTTTAATTTCCAACCCAATAAGGAAAAAGAAAATGGCCATTAGCCCATCATTAATCCACAAAATTAATGGCTTATTTAATTCAAAACTCTTCGTCGAAAATCCTATTTTATATTGCCAAAGCGATTGGTAACTCTCTCCAAATGGCGAATTTGCCCATACAAGAGCCGCCACCGTTGCAACTAACAATAGTATGCCGCTAAAACTTTCAATTTTAACGAATTTTTGAAATGGGGATAATATTTTATTTTTAATCATGTCTTATAATCTAATTTAGAGTGGAGTGCTTGCTTGTAAGCCTATACAAGGATATTTAATCTTCAAATTTACAACAAATATCCGAGTTTTTATAAAATTACAGGAAGTAAAAAAATCGCTTTTTTGCGGACCGCTAATCTTGTAAAGTTGCTCTTTTTTTAGACTAATAAAACGACTTTGGTTTTGAGCTTGACACTAAAATGCCCCAATTTTTGGGAGAATTATTTAATAGACTAAACAAAAAAATCCACAGTCAATTCGATATTGGCTGTGGATTTTTTATCGGAAAGAAAGTATATATCTACCGCACAATTATTTTTTCGGTAAAGATTTTATTGCTGGTACTAATTTTCAAGAAATAAGCCCCTTGCCCAAAACTTGCAAAATTAATAATTACATTATTTTTAATTTCGGTGTTTTTAAAATCAGCTTTGTAAATTAATTTTCCGGCAACATCTGTAATTTCAATTACTGCTTTTCCCGAAACCATTTCAGGGAAATAAATATTTAATTTATTAGAAGTCGGGTTCGGCGAAACCGAGATGTTTTGTGCTTCAATTTCTTCAATTGCTGTAGTGCTTCCTTCTGCAATCCTAATGACAAAATTATCACTTACTGCTGCTCCTGCTACGTCCTTAGCCGTTAGGCTTATGGCATATTCTCGAATCAAATTGGGCGTACCAAAGAAGGTGTTAGTCGTTGCATTAAAACTTAACCATACTGGCAGATTTCGCTCATTAGCCCCAGAGGCAGAAAATGTTAAAACATCTCCCAAATCAACATCTGCAAAGGTGTTTTCGGGTATAGTGTATTCAAAATACTCATTCACAATGCCCTCCTTATCG
>CAMZKQ010000088.1 GCA_947311265.1 uncultured Chlorobiota bacterium
AGCAGACTTATTCCCCCACACGCACCACCTTGAAAATGTGGCACTTATGATAAGGAAATAAAAATACCTGCCTACACTTACTTAATAAAGGTTAAATTTTATTTTCCTTTTTAATCAAAAAAAATTTTGAAAATAAAAGCAATCTATTAAATTTACATTCTGAAAACTAAAAAATATGACACCTGACACTATTTACGACTACTTCAAAATCCTTGAAGATGATAGCATAAGTTTTACTTACAGAGGCAGTTTTAACAACAGCATTTTATCCATGGCCACCGAGCTAATTAAAAATAACATGGACGAGGAGCATTCAAAGTTAAAAAACAAGCTCTCTTTTCTTATGATAGAAAGTTTCCAGAATATCGCAAAATATGCTGACACAAAAACAGAGGAAAATGAAGCCTCCAACTTACCCGCCGAGAGTGAAAATGAATTTTTCATGACTCGGAATGTAGGCAACTCATTTTATATAGTATCTGCAAACCTTATTGATAATAATAAGGTGGACATGGTACGAGAGAAACTAGAAACTGTAAACCGCTCCGACAAAAAGGAACTCAATACACTCTTCAAAACTATCCTTACCAACAAGCAGCTCAACGACCAAGGGGGAGCCGGTCTCGGTTTTATAGAAATGGTACGCAAAACAAAAGGCCCACTTCCCTTCGATTTTGTAAAAATCAACGATGAAAAATCAATGTTTTTTATGCAAATCAAATTATCCAACCCAAAAATAGAACAAAAAGGGCGAGACGTTGAACTCGATGATGCAAAAGTAATTCATCGACTTGTTACCAAAGAAAAAATACTGATGATGCACAAAGGCAGTTTCTCCCACGAAGCAGTAGGTCCTGTGCTAAAAATGATTGAAGATAATATGCAAAGCATGAAGCTCCGCAAACAAAAAAAAGTGTACCACTTTTTAGTAGAAATACTACAAAATATTAGCAAGCATGCCTACGTCTTAAACGATGACCGAGACGGTATTTTTCTTATCGGTCTTGATGGAGGGTTCTTTAATATTGGCACAGGCAACTACATTGCCAACTCACATGTAGAAAACCTCAAAAACCAAATAGACCAAGTAAATAGCCTTGACAATGATGCACTTAACGACTTGTATCGAAAATACTTACGTGAAGGCAGAGATACCGAAAGTGGTAGTGCTGGTCTTGGGATTATAGACCTTGCACGAGAAACAACAGAAGATATCGCCTATAAATTTACACCGCTAAACGATACTTACTCATTCTTTTCTTTAACCGTTAAACTTTAAAAATGCTTGAACCACTAATTATTGAAGCCACCAAAACTAGCCCTGCTATTTACATGAACAAAGAGGAGAATGTCCTTAAAGTTTCAGGTCGCTCAATTGTTGAAGACCCCAATAAATTTTATATGCCAATTTATAATTGGCTAGCAGAATACGTTGAAAACCCTAACGAATCTACCGACTTTACATTTGATTTAGAGTACTTTAACTCCTCCTCCGCTAGGCAAGTTATGAAATTAATTATCCTTCTTGAAAAGATTGAAGAAGCAGGGAAAAAAGTGCGTGTTTTATGGCTGTTTGAAGAAGGCGATGAAATGTCGGAAGAGCGAGGCGAAGAAATTAAAATTGTTTCTAAACTTCAGTTTGATATTGAGGAATATGCAAACGATGATATTGACGATTTTGATGACGTTTAAAGACTAAAATTATGAGCAACGCATTATTAATACCAGCATCTTCTGACCACCCAGAGGTAATCCTAGACCGTAAAAATAGCAAATTTTCATTAATAGGTAAATCCTTACCAGAAGATGTAAACGAATTTTACGACCCGTTGCTAGACTGGCTGAGAAACTATGCAAAACAACCTAACGGAGAAACTATTTTCACTTTCGATTTAGAGTATTACAACTCGGCTTCTGTTAGGAAAATTGTAGATATAATGTCCATACTCGAAACAATTTCTAAGCAAGGTAGTGCTGTTAAAATAATTTGGAGATACGAAGAATCCGATGAAATGATGGGCGAAAGTGGCGAAGACTTTAGTGATACCATTGAAGTACCATTTGAAATTGTTTCTTACGAACTTGAAGACTAGTTTTTATTATTAAATTTATAAAAAAAGAGCCATAACCCCTACTTAAAATGTTAAAACCTATAAAGTTAAGAGAAACAGAAGACTTACCACTAGTTATCTTAGATGCTGAAAATGAGATATTTAGAGTAACAGGTCGAGTTTTACCCGAAGATGGGAATGTTTTTTTTGAGCCTATCCTGAAATGGATTGCCAGCTATGTAGAAAAGCCCAATAAAAGTACTGAGTTTTTCTTCCAACTAGATTATTACAACTCTTCAACAGCAAGAATGCTTGCAAAAATGATTGCAGAATTAGAGCATATCCTCACAACAGGAAACGATGTAAAAGTAATTTGGCTCTACAATGAAGACGATGAAGTTATAGAAGAAAGAGGCGAAGAACTAAAAAGTATTTCAGACCTCCCATTCGAGATGAGAGTTATTTAGACTAGCCTACAAAAAGCATTTAATCAGTAATAAAAAAGCACACTCAAAATCAAAATAGATTTGAGTGTGCTTTTATTTTGTATCCCTAAGTAGTGCTTAGCAGGTTTAGTGCAGGTCTGCTAAAAAGCGTTCTGCATCTAAAGCCGCCATGCAGCCAGACCCTGCTGCAGTTATCGCTTGGCGGTAAATAGAATCTTGAATATCCCCGCAGGCATACACACCAGGTATTGAAGTTTTTGCTGTTCCGGGAACTGTTTTTAGGTAACCTACTTTATCCGTTTCTAAATAATCCGTAAACAACTCAGAATTGGGGCGATGCCCTATTGCAACAAAAAAACCATCAATATTTAGCTTAACTTCTTCCTCTTTTCCGCCAGCAGTTTTAGTTAAAGTTACGCCAGTAACCACATTTGTTCCAGTAATTTCTTTTGTAGTATGCTCAAAAAGCACCTCCAAGTTTGGCGTATTCATCACTCGTTTTTGCATCGGTTTAGAAGCACGCATATAATCTTTTCGTACAATTAAATACACCTTATTACATAAGCCAGCTAGGTAAGTAGCCTCTTCTGCCGCCGTATCGCCAGCACCAACAACGGCAACATCTTTTCCTCTATAGAAAAAACCATCGCAAGTGGCACAGGCAGAAACACCACCGCCTTTAAATTTTTCTTCGGACTCTAAGCCTAAATATTTGGCCGTTGCACCAGTTGCAATTATAACCACTTGGGCTTCAATCTGTTTACTACCATCTACCTCGACTTTAAAAGGGCGTTCGGAAAAATCCACTTTAGTAACAACTCCCCAACGCACTTCTGTGCCAAAACGTTCTGCCTGTGCTTTTAGGTCTTCCATCATCACAGGGCCCGTTACCCCTTGGGGGTATCCCGGGAAATTATCGACTTCGGTAGTGGTGGTTAGCTGCCCACCTGCCTCCATGCCTTGAATCATTACCGGTTGCATATTTGCCCTTGAAGCATAGATTGCAGCAGTATATCCTGCTGGTCCTGAGCCAATTATAAGGCATTTTATTTTTTCTATCTCTGAATTTTTATTATCCATTATATTTTCTGTTTTGCTTGTTTCAAGCGGTTTAAATAATCCCATTTAGTATTTTTATTTATTATCTAAATTAAATAATTTTATTCTTGCGATAAGTGGTTAATAATTACCACCTTATAAGTGCTGATGCCCAAGTAAATCCGCTACCAAAAGCAACCAGTGCATGGAGTTTTCCCGCTCCCATTTTACCTTGTTCCCAAAGTTCACTCATCATAATTGGGATAGTGGCAGAAGTCGTGTTTCCATACTTTTGGATATTGTTATATACCCTATCATCAGGGAGTTTTAGGATACGCTGTACCATTTGCGAAATACGCAAGTTGGCTTGATGTGGCAGTAGCAAATCAATATCATCAATAGTTAAATTATTTTTCTGCAAAGCCTCCATAAGTACTTCTGGCATTCGAGTAACTGCATTTTTAAACACCAATTTTCCTTCCATATAAGGGTAAATATTATCTACATTTTCCAAAATCTCAGGATAAAAAAGAGTGTCATGCCCTGTACCTGGTTCTTTCATGCAAAGTACTTCGGCGTATTCGCCTTGCGAGTGGAGATGTGTAGAAAGTATGCCCTTGCCTTCTTCGGTGGTTTGCTCCAAAATGACTGCCCCTGCACCATCGCCAAAAAGCACCGCCATAGCTCGCCCACGTGTGGTCATGTCTAGCGAAATATTTTGCGTTTCGGAAGACGCAACAAGAATGCGCTTATACATTCCTGATTTTATAAACTGGTCGGCAACCGAGAGGGCGTATATAAAACCCGAGCATTGTGCCCGAATGTCTATAGCTGGTTTTGTTCCCATATCCAAGGCACGCTGCAAAAGTACTCCACTACCGGGGAAGTAATAATCAGAGCTTAAAGTTGAAAAGACAATAGCATCAATATCGTCGGTAGTTACGCCAGCACGTTCCATGGCCATTTTGGCGGCATCTGTAGCCATGCGTGCCGTTGAGCCTTTTTCGCCACGTATCCAACGCCGCTCTTGAATGCCCGAACGCTCCTGAATCCACTTATCATCGGTATCCATAAGTTTGGATAAATCGTCATTGGTAATAATTTTTTCAGGCACATGATGCCCTACTCCTATAATTTTTGATTGAAACATATATTTTTTAATTTAATGCTATGCAGGCATAGTAAATAATCTAAACTCTCTACGAAAGTACATTTTTTTTCATAATAGCCAAAATTGCTATCTCCTATTTTTAGTTTAAGCTCGATAGGCTTCGTCTTGCGTAATTATAGAAAGCACCCATGAAAAACGGTCATTGCTTATCTTTGTATTGCAAGAACGCAAAAATGGTTGATAATGAATATATTAGTATTTTTCGGTAGTCTGGCTTTTTCATAGTTCTGCTATTTTAAGCCCTACTCACTAGCAATAGAGTTTAGTTTTTTGCAACTGTTTAAAGTTAAATTTCACTCACTCAAAATCATCAAAACTATAATTTTGAATATTTGCCTTACGACTACAAATAAACACATTGAAACATCAAACACAAGCTTTGTAAAAATTATTTTAGCTAAAAGCACCCCCTTTTTTAATTAAAAATTATTATCCGCAGAAAAATTTTAGTTTCTAAAATATAGCTATCCGCCAATTTTCTTTATCTTTGTAAAAAATTAATGCTTTTTTAACCCCATTTTTTAGTGCAAAAACACAAAGCAGTAAATGAAAGAAATCCTAATTAATGAGTTTGATTACAACTTACCCGAGTATAAAATTGCAAAACACCCTCTTGAAAAACGGTCGGCTTCCAAGCTACTTATCTACACATCTGGAAAAATATCAGAATCCAAATCAGAGGCTATTGCTAGCTTCCTTCCTGCGGGTGGGTTAATTGTATTTAACGATACAAAAGTAATTCAGGCACGCCTGATTTTTCATAAAGATACAGGGGCAAAGATTGAAGTTTTTTGCCTTTCGCCCAATTCCCCAGCCGATTTTGAGTCTTCATTTTCGGCAAAAAATAAATGCAGCTGGTACTGCATTGTTGGCAATGCTAGAAAATGGAAAACAGGAAAAATTAAATTAACAACGGCAATTGAAGGTCAGCAAGAGACTATTTTTGCAGAACAAATTAGCCGTAATAAGGATAATTTTACCATCGAGTTTAGTTGGGAAAATAGCACACTCAATTTTGCACAAATACTTGATAATGTAGGAGTTACCCCTATCCCACCCTACCTTAATCGAAAATCTGAAAACGCCGATAAAGACCGCTACCAGACGGTATATTCTGCACACAAAGGCTCGGTAGCCGCCCCCACAGCAGGTTTGCATTTTACAAATGCAACGATAGAAGACATCAAAAATAAATCTATAAAAACAGATTTTGTAACATTGCACGTAGGAGCTGGCACTTTCAAACCCGTAAAATCTGAAAGCATTGGAGAACATCAAATGCACGCAGAATTTTTTAGCATCACTACCGACACATTAAAAAATATCAAAGCCAATATTGGCAGCATCACCGCAGTAGGCACAACATCAGTACGCACCCTAGAAAGCCTTTACTGGCTTGGGGTAAAACTAATTAACAAGGCTAGCATCGAAGCCCTAGCACAATGGGAAATTTATAATTTACCGACGGATATTTCTATAAATACTGCCCTTGATGCCCTAATTAAACACGCCCAAGCGAATGAAAATAAATTTTCGGCACATACAAAAATAATGATAGCACCGGGCTATAAATTTAAAATTGTAAGTCGGATTATCACCAATTTTCACCAACCCAAAAGCACTCTTTTACTACTGATTTCCGCCTTTGTAGGCGAAAACTGGAAAGCCATTTACCAATACGCCTTAAATAATAATTTTAGATTTTTGAGCTATGGTGATAGTTCGTTGTTAGAAAAACAGAAGCCCTAAAATTATGCACTACCTAAAACACAAAAAATAGTACTCAATTTATTGCAAAACATTCTTTTTTTTTATAACTTTGCTTAAATTTTAACTAAAAAATAAAAAACTATGAAAAAAAATTGGTTTAGATTAATGACAATCGCACTATTCGGAATTGCTATTTTTGCAACATCGTGTGCAGGCGAAGAGAAAAAAGAAGAGACTAAGTTTGCCGTAAAAACAGACAAAACAACATACAGTGGTGGCGAAACAATTAAAGTAACTTATACCGCTGATGCCAATTGGGATAAAAATGCTTGGATTGGGATAATCCCCTCAAATATTGAGCACGGGAAAGAATCTGTAAACGACAGCCATGATAT
>CAMZKQ010000089.1 GCA_947311265.1 uncultured Chlorobiota bacterium
AAAAAAAAGGCTACTACAAAAGCATCTATGGGCTAGGTTTAGAGGCACTCCATACCACCCATCTATTTGAAAAACAAGGAGTTTATATATTTTTTTCCTACGGAGGAAGTTACAATTATCACCAAATTGCCCAGCTCGGAGATGTCTGGGAGGCACAAAGTATTGCAGGGGTCGAAACCTATAAATACAGGCAAGTGCCTGTAAAGCAAAATATAAATAGCTTTTCAATAAAAACACTAGCTGGTGTACAAGTAATAGGCGAAGAGAGCCCACTTTACATGGATTTCTATACAGGAGTAGCCATACAAAAAAGTTTTAGCAAGTTTAAAGGCGGGCAAAATGCAGAAATGTTTACCCAATATATGTGGCAATATGCTTACTCTGGCACTCGATTTTTAATTGGGTTTAAAGTTGGTATTGCTTTCTAATAAGACGGTAAAAAAAACAAAATATTGATAAAATAGTACAGCCTATTTTTATGTAAAATACCCAGCGCAGCGTTTACTTTTACATGGTATTTATCAGGTTTCTGCTAAGATTTTCTGCTTTTTCTTTGTCATTTTAGATATTACTAAATTATAGGAGTCGTCAATCCATGTTTTTAAGAGGGGGTCAGAGAAGCCTTCTTTTGGTGTTATTATATTCCAATGTTTTTTACTCATGTGGTAACCAGGCTCTACTTCTAGGTATTTTTCTCGGAGTTGAATTGCTTTTTCAGGGTCGCATTTTAGGTTTATCGAAAATTCGCCTTTTATGTTGGTTAGGGCAAACATTTTATCGAGCACTTTAAATACGAGTACATTGTCATCAAAAGGGAAACTTTCTGTTACTGCTTTTTTACCTAGGCAATAGCTTCTAAACGTTTCGATATTCATTTTTTATTCTTTATATTTTACAATTTTGGGAGCGTGTTTAGTTTGTTAATTCTTGTATTTTGTTTTCGATTAGTTTTGTCGCTATTTTCATTGTTGCTAATAGAAGGAAATCAAATAGTATTTCAAATAAATTTTTTACTAGCTCTAGGTTTTGTACTCTAGAAATAGAGGTATCTCCTTTTTTGGCAAAGGCGGCATGAATGGCATAAATAAATGATGTAAATTCTTGCAGTCCTAAATTGTTTCCACTTTTAAGGCTAAAAATGGCTCTGTTTAAAATGGCGACTTGCGAGGGTGTATTTTCTTTTGCCAAGAAAGAAATATAATTTCTTATTTTTTCGGCATTTCTAGAGTTCGAGAAGCATTTTTGGGCAAGTTGGCTATTGCTATTTTTAAGTATATCATCTAAAGCAAATATTTTGATAGCCTGTACTTCCGAAATTGCAGCAGCCCTTGCATTTTTATCGGCAAAGAAGCCTTGTTCTTTTACCATCAATAGCAAGGTTTCGTAAGTTTGCCAAAGGTCTGAAATTTTAACTAAGCGGGAATAACAGGCTTTTGCAGCACTGCTTTTTATTCGTTTTCCGAAACCAACATTCATAGATACCGAGAGTTCAAAGCGTGTATCAAACATAAAGTAAGTGTCGGACATTTGCCCGTTGGTGAGCTTTAAAAGGTCTTCTTTTGCCTCTTTATACTGGCTCGATAGTTTATCGAATTGGGTGTTATTATCGCTTAGGTATGCGGATTTCATTTATTTACAATTTTCTTTTACGCCTTATTACGAGGGGTTTAAATACGAGCTATTAAATAATACTTTCTTTGCAAAATTAATAAATAATCTCTGTATGCGGAATTTTTAGCTGTGTTTTTATGCTCGTTTTAAAAATCTAAGACCTAGTGCTAAGGACATGATTTTTTTAGTAGCAAAAATAGAACACTTATTATTATGGTGCTGCTTTATGATTTTTACAGGTAGAATTTGTTATCTCCAAAGCGACTATAGGTTAGGTTTCTTTTTTTTTCAGCAACTTCATTTTCTAAATTTTCGATGCTCACCTCTGTTTTTTTTTTGAACTTGCAATCTTCTATAAAAACGGTCTTGCTGGGTTTGTTTAAAAAAATCATTATAATAGAAATTGCAAATAAGTAAAGGGCTGATTCGTGTTTTGAGATTACAATTGTAATGGCAAGTAAAAAAGTGGCGATTGAAAAAAGCACATATTTTATCATTAAGCCCTTTTTATAAAGGGCTAGTTTTTGGGCAAGCCCCTCTGTCTTTTGGGCTTTATCTTTGCATTTTTTTCCATAGTAAAAGTAACCGGCTGGCAGAAAAATAAGTATACTAAAGTAGGCAAAGTAATCTGGGTAAGGTGCCGGAATTGTAATTTTTTCAGTAGGGATAAATTCTCGAAGAAGGACTCCAATAGTGCCTAGTACCAGTAGTATTATTGATATAACAAGCCATTTTTTACGCAGGATTTTTATAGCGTTTTCAATTTCTATATTTTGGTTTACTTGTTTATTCATTCATTTATTTTTAATAGTTTTATCTCAAAAATTAAGGGCGAAAAAGGCGGTATTTTTTTGTTGTACCCTTGTTCGCCATAGGCCAACTGGGAGGGTGTAATGACAAGTATTTTGCCACCTACTTTTAGCTGCAAAATGGCTTCTTCCCAGGCCGGGATTACTTGCCCTGCTCCTACTGTAAAGCTAAATGGTATGCCCCTGTCTAGCGAAGAGTCGAACGGAGTTCCGTCTATAAATTTACCAATGTAGTGTACGGCAACTTTATCGCCCAATTGGGGCGATTGCCCTTTTCCTTTTTTCATATCGAGTACATACAGTCCTGTTTTTGAAGGGACTGAAGTTATTTTTTGTGCTTTTAAAAATTCTAAAAATTGCTGTATTTTCTTTCTTCTTTTTTAGCCTTTTTATTTTCAGTTCTTCTTGGGCTAATTCTTTTTTAGAGAGTATTTTTTTTAGTAAAATATCGAACTGTAATAGCTCTCCTTTTTTAACATTTTCGGGTAATTTTTCTTTTTTTGTAAATGTGTAGAAATTTTCGGCACCAATTAAAAAGCTAGCTTTTTCGCCAACACGCATCATGGCAAGTGCATCTTCAAAAGAGCCGCCTTTATGCGAGGGTGGGTTTAGTTTCATTCTAAAGTTGGGCGAAATTTCTTTTGTGCTAAATAGTATTTTTTTTTCGGCCGATAAGATTTTCATTTCCAATTCAAGAATATCCCCAACTTTTGCTTTTGTGCTATCATTTTCTATTTGAAAACGGTATTGTAGCCCATTTTTTTCGAGGGTAAAGCTTTTTTCGGAGCTACAGTTCTGAAATTGTAATAAGCTAATAAAAAGCAGTAGGTAAACGAACATTTTTTTATATAATGTTCGTTTGACTATCAGTATTTTATGTAATTTGAACAAAATTTAACTTTAAGTGAAAAAAATTTGCAAGAAAGAATTATTAATTGTTTATTTGTAAAGTACTCATTACATCAAACCAAGATGAAAAACAGTTTACTTTTTGATTCTTTTGTTTTTCTATCAATACTTATAAGCCTGTTCTTATTTCTTTATATTGATAGTAAGCATTCTAAATCAAAGCCAAAAGTGCATAAAAATATGGTTTCGACCAATAGTGTTGCAAAAAAAAACTTGGATAAAATAAAAAATAAGGAGTCGGTATGGGTCTATCAGGCTCAGGACTCGCTTAGTAATATGGATTAAAACTGTTTAAATTTTTGAACAATTGCATTTCTTACTACCTCAATATCAACAAGTTTGTTAAGTTCCTGTTGCATTGATGTAGTTCCAGCACCGATATGCCCACAAGGGTTTATGTAGTTGAAGTAACTCATGTCGGTATTTACGTTTAGGGCAAACCCGTGCATAGTTATTCCTCGGGATATTTTTAGCCCTATGGCGCAAATTTTTCTCTCTCTGGGGCTTTCGGACCGTTTCCAAATTCCGGAAGCTCCTTTTTTTTGTTCTGTTTTGATACCAAATTCATTAAGCATTTCAATAATTAGTAGCTCAATTTTATTTACAAATTCCTTTGTGCCGATATTAAAGTTATCAATATCAAAATGCAAATAGCCTACGATTTGCCCGGGTCCGTGGTAAGTTATATCTCCTCCCCTATTGGTTTTATAGAAGCTGGCATTTATTTTTTCAAGGAAAGCGGTGTCAATGAGTAGGTTGTTTTCTGCACCACTTTTGCCTAAGGTAAAGACATGTGGGTGTTCGCAAATAAGCAGGCAGTTTTCAACTTTCTGCCCGCTTTGTTTGATGTCTAGGTTTTTCTTAAATTTATTTTCCTGAATTTTTTGTGCATCAGGGTAAGTAATATTTCCGAGTCGTTTTATTTTCACTTAGCTAGTTTTTATTTCTCAGGAGTTCTGTGGCTTGCCCTACCCAGTCGTCCCTTCGTACACGCCCAGAGAAGAATTCGATAGTTTCGTTTACCATGTCTTTATCTTTTTCGCTAAAATTTGAAATTTGTTTAAAAGTATAAATTCCTATGGCGTTTAATTTTTTTTCGATAAATAGTCCGATGCCTTTGATTATTTTCAAGTCATCTTTTTCGCTTTCCGAGGCGGTGCCTATTTGTGCAAAGTTAATATTTTTTGCTTTCTCTTGGATTCTTATTAGTGTTTCAGCTTCTTTGGTTGTGGGCTTTTTGGGTTCAGCTTTGGGTTGTATTTTTTTACTATTTTCTATGCAATTGTTGTACTTCTGCTCCCATTTAGAGGCTTCATTAATTAGTAGCTCATTTTTTGTGTTTAGCTCTAAAAGTTCGTCCTTCAGTTGTTTTGTATTATTCTTACTGGCTTCTTTCTCTTTGTTGTAGCTATCTTTTAAGTTTGTAATTTCCGTAGCTAAATTAACATTTATTTTATCGAATGCGGCTAGCTCTAAGCTATATTTATCGGCATGGGCTTTGTTTGTTGCTACTAATGTATCGTGCTTTTCTTGCAGTAAGTTTTGCGATAAGCTAAGGGTTTCGTTTTTCTTGCCAAAGGCAAGTATTTCCAGCTTGAGTTTTTCTGCATCTATTTTATTGGTAATTTCAAGGTTTTTATACTTTTCTTTTTGTGTTTTTAGTACGTCTGACAAGTTGGTGTTTGCTTTGTTTAGGTCGTTAATTTCTTGTTTAAATTTAGCTGCTTCGTTAGAGCAGTTTTCTAACGATGTTTTATGCTCTACTGTCAAAGTGGCAAGTTCTGCTTCTGTTTTATTGTTCTTTGCTTTTAAATTGGCAAGTTCGTTTTCTAATTCACTAATTCTTGATTTTCGTATTATCCATGCGATAATAAATCCGAGAATTGCGGCTACTAGTAGCATTACGATGATTTCTAAAATGGCGTTTCCCATAACTTTTTTATTAAGGTTTATTAGTACTAATTATTTGGTTTTTATTGTATTGTAATTAAGACTCTTCTGTTTTTCAATTTCCCTGAGTCAGAATTATTTGATGCTATGGGGCTATCTGCTCCTTTTGATGCAACTACATATTCTATGTTTTTAAGTCCTTTAGCTTGTAGTGTTTTTTTTACAAACTCTGCCCTTTGCCTACCTAGCCTTTTATTAATTTTATCATTCCCTGTATTATCGGTGTAGCCGGTAATAAATATTTTTGTAATTCCTGTTTTCTCTTTAAAGGAAATAAGTTGCTTTACAAATTCGTGAAACTCGGGTTTAAAGGTTTTAATTGAGGTTTTCCCATTCGGGAAATTATATACGCTATAGCCAGTTTGCAATATTTTTTTCACTTTATTGATTTCAACTTTTAAATTTTCATTTTTAATTTTTGTTGAATCAATATTTGCACCCGAATCGGTTTCATTTACCGCTTCTTTTTTATGAGTTAGCTTAATTTCTTCGGGGATTATCTGAATTTCTTTTTTATTGCTATGGGCAATTTCTGTTTTTTCGTGTGGGCATAGTTTTTTTATCTTACACACATAATAATAGGTCGAAAGCCCTATCCAAGAGAATAGTGCAATTGACAAAAAGAGTACTTTAGTTTTCATAATAGTGGTTATTAATTGGTTAATTCGTAAATTTAATAAATAATAAGCACTTTTAAGAGTGAAAAAACATGTTTTTCAGTATGATTTTCAGAAAGTTATGAAAAAAAGTCTTCTTTTAGAAGGCTATAAATGTACGCATCTTCTAATTTATTGTTAATCATAAAATTCTGGCGAAGGCGACCTTCTCGTACAAAGCCAAGTTTTTCATTTTTGGCTATAGAGGCGGTATTGCCCACAAACATCTGCCCTTCGAGGCGGTTTAAATTTAGCTGGGTAAAGGCATAACGAAAAACTGCACGCTGTGCTTCGGTAATTATTCCTTTCCGGCGATAAGCTGGTTTTAGTAGGCTACCAATGCTTGCAAATTGGTGTGTCTTATCTATATGGTAAAGCGAAACTAAACCTATAATTTCACTTTTCTTCTGGTGCAAAACTGCCCAGCGTATAGATTTGTGGTCTTTAAATTCTTGCTTATATTTTACGATTAACTTTTGGGCATCTTCGAGTGTAGTTAATAGCTTATTGTCGGTATATTTTATGGTTTCTGGGCAAGAAAAAAGGGTAAATATTTGCTTTGTATCTTTTAATTTTATTTCTCGCAAGGCGAGCCTTTGGGTTTTTATTTCGAGGAAATACTTAATCATCGAAGCCTTTTTTGTGGCGTTTTTTCATACTTTTGAGCATCTTTATTTTAAACTTATGTTCTGCTTTATAAAAAAGTACAATTTTTACTGGTGGCAATTGGGTTTTAAATTTTTCGTGATATTCTTTCCCAAGTTGTGCTAAACTCACCTCAATCTCCACCATTTGGTCGGCAATGACAAGGCATTCTTTGTCGCTTAGGTTCAGGCTATTTTTGTCGTACTTTCGCATCAGCTGGTGGCGTTTTTGGTGCAAAGCCGAACGTTGCTTTTCGTACTCTAAATAGGTGGGCATAAATACCGCTTTTTCTTGGTCGGTTAATTGGAGTTCTTTTTTCAGAAATTCAATTTTCTTTTTCTGTATTTTTTTGTAGCGCTCTTTGTGGTATTGCCCTTTTTGGGCAAATAGTGTTAATGATAAAAATAGCAGTAGGGAGGTAGAAACTAAGGTTTTCATTTTGTTTTTGTTTGGTATTATTAATACATATCGGCTAGTGCCATATAATCTGCAAGATACTCTAAATCAGCATCTTCTTGGACTGGTAAATTTTCAATATTATCTTCGCTTTCCGATAAGTATGAAATTAGTAATTCTGAGTTGTAATTCTCGACCTCTTTAAATAGGTTATCATTTTCGGTAGCCAATGCAGGTGTTTGAGTTTTGTTATTTTGCTTTTCTATAAAAACGGTTTGGCTTATAGCAAAAATCAGGAGTATTGATGCTGCGACTGCAAATATAGTTTTTAGTATTTTATAGTTTTTTTTAGGCTTAAGTTTAAAATCTATGTTCTTAAAAAAATCTTCGGGGACAGTAAATGGGGGGGTATTACCGCAAGCAGTTCTTATTTTATCTTCGGCTATTTTTGTTTGTATTTCCTGTGCAAAAGTAGCAAAATAATTTTCAGGCACGCTAAATATTTTAGATGTATCTTTATTATTTGGTTTCATCGGTCTTTATTTTCTAGATTTCCTGGAGTAACAATAATTTTTCTATTTTTTTTACTGCATGGTGGTACGATGCCTTTAATGCCCCTTCCGATGTGCCTAAGATTTCGGACATGGCCTTGTATTTCACCTCTTCAAAATACCTCATATTAA
The DNA here is from genome assembly GCA_947311265.1 of uncultured Chlorobiota bacterium. Classification (GTDB taxonomy): domain Bacteria; phylum Bacteroidota; class Bacteroidia; order Bacteroidales; family JAADGE01; genus CAMZKQ01. The sequence continues at coordinate 7,660 of CAMZKQ010000089.1, forward strand.
ATACAACCCTCTGTTTTTCAGGCAACTGTAGTATTGCCTGTTGTAATTTGAGTTGCATTTTATCGCCATCAAAATAAGCATCACCTTCTAAGGTTTTACTTAAAAAATCCTCATAAGTTGTAAGGGAGACCGAGTTTTGTTTCTTTTTTTTATTAAAAAAAGTAATGGCTTCGTTGGTTGCAATTCGGTACAGCCAAGTATAAACCGAGGCATTGCCTTTAAATTTATTTAAGCCTTTCCATGCTTTTAGAAATGTATTTTGCAGTACGTCGTGTGCATCATCATGGAGCAAAACTATTTTACGGATATGCCAGTATAGTTTTTCGCTATAAAGAGCAACAATTTCATCAAAATTTAACGCTGCATCTTTTGGCTGGTTCATGTTCATATTTTTAATAATAAAGTTTCCTTTTAAAGTTAGACTTTTTTACCCCAAAAGGTTTAATCCCAATAATTGGGGCTAATAAAAAAATCCTACTTTCGGAAAATGTAGGATTTTTCTAATGTTTAGCTCTATTATTTTAGAGTACAAAAATTTGAAACTGAGTTGTATTTTTAAAACTTATCGGTTGCTCTGTGCCTGAAATTACCACCTGCACTTCCCACCAGCCAGACATAATATCTCCTTTGATTGATGTTAATTTTGTTTGTTCGTAGCCATCTGTTACTGCCTCATCGTAGGCTATGGTGTAAGAATCCATAAATTCTTTTGTTGTGGCATAATAATAATACCACTTAAACTCCAATTCAGTACCTTGGGCTTTCATTTTTTTAATATCTGCTTCCGAAAAAAGAATTTCAAAAGTGAGTGTTGAAGGGGTAGCTACCCCTAAGTAAGCATTCTTTAATGATACCGCATCTTTGTCCGCTTTCCAAGCGGCATGAGTTGGTATTGGAAGAGTTTGGGCATTTCCAAATGTTGAAAAGGCTAAAAATATAAAGCTAGCAATAATTGAATATAGGTGCTGTTTTTTCATTGTTTGTTTTTTTATAAGGGCTTAGATTTAAACCCTATTTATTTAATAGCAAATTTTGTACCGAACACTAATCCCTTTGTTCTAATTATGCTTTCTTAGCAATACCATTATTTTTCTAACCATTATAACAAAATAAATGCAATCGTTTGCGAATACGTTTGCGTAAATATATTATCCAAAAAACTTGATGCCTTAATTTTTATATTGTAAATTGAAAGCCTGATAATAATTATTCCAACTTAAAAATCCATAGAAATGAAAAAAATCTACAATCCATTAAAAGGACTGTTGCTCTTCAGTATCCTTTTTAGCAGCTTCTCGGCTTTTGCACAGCCCGCACGAGTAGAAGGTTATTTCGATGACCTGAACACCACTTGGAGTTACCACCTAATGACCGACCGTGGAGGCATACGTGCTGTAAAAATACAAGCCAATTTTACCAATGCGTCCGCAGCCTTCTTGTTTAACAATCCGACCTTTAACTACAACCCCAAATGGAACGATGCCAATAGCAGTGGTGCTGCACGTGCAGTAAACACACGCATTACCAACGGGGCAGAACGTTCCACAGGGGCAGGTTTAGATTTAACTTTAAATATTACAAACGGTAATTATTATACCTTTATTGTTGCCGCTTCTGAAGCATCAGGAATTAGTGGGCTTCTTGCGAGTGATGATATTGTTTTTGGGTTG
>CAMZKQ010000090.1 GCA_947311265.1 uncultured Chlorobiota bacterium
AAAAAATTATAAAAAAAGATAAATTATTTGTCATTATTTTTGAATATGCTAACTTTACTGCTCTAAATTTAGAGGCATATTTAATTTTTGTTTTGGATATATTTTTCATCTTAAAAGGTTTGGCAATAGGCATTGGCGTTTCGGCAGCCGTTGGTCCTGTGGTTATATTCTGTATCCGAAGAACCATAAACAAAGGCTTTGGTGGTGGTTTATCCTCGGCACTTGGAGCAATGACTGCGGACCTTATATATGCAATTATTGCAGGCTTTAGCGTTACATTTGCTTCGGTATCCGATTTCTTACTGGACAACCAATTTTATATCCGCCTTATAGGCGGAATTTTCTTAACCATAGTTGGGTCAAGGATTTTTTTTACAAACACAATAAAACAAGTCAAAGATATCCGCAGAAAATCCGACCAAAAATTTGTTCAGGATTTTTTCAGTACCTTTGCACTTACTGCATCAAACCCAATTACAATTATTGCCTTTATGGCCATATTTTCAGATTTCAAGATGGTGGATAAAACCACCCCCCCGATAATAGTATGGTCGCTAATTTTCTATATTTTTACAGGTGCAATAAGCTGGTGGCTTATCTTAGTTACTATTGTTGCCAAACTTCGCAAACGCATTCGCCTACGCAACCTTTGGTGGATAAATAAAATTGCAGGAGTTATTATTGTAATTCTTGCAATAGGTATTATTTTAAGTGCTTTTTTTCCCGGTTTCTCCATGACAGGAATGCCCCTTTAAATTACAGTTTCACAAGTTGTAATCACTTCTAAAAAAACAAAACAATGAACATTATACTTTTCGACGACAATAGCCACACCAATTTATTGCCCCTTACATATACTCGCCCTGTGGCAGAATTGCGTGTAGGGATTTTAAAAATATCCCAAAAATGGGAAAAGTACTTTAACACAACAGCCTCTTTTCATACCGAGCAATATTTACGAGAAAAGTACAACACTTTAATTACCGACGAAAGCCTCTTTATTAATGGCGGTATTTTGCCCAATTTAGCACTTGTTCAAGAAATTAAGCAACTAAAAAAAGGCAATTTACTAACGCAAGGAAAAACATTAATAGCCGCACTACTAGGCAGCGATGAGGCAGCCATTTTTTGCCCACAGAAAGTAAAAGGCGAAAAAATAATTAACACCACTACACCTTATAATAAGGTCAATTTTCCGCAAGATATTTTTTCCTTGGCAGGAAAGGAAATAGAACACGATTTTAAGCTACTCACCAAGGGGCGAAAATCGCAACCACTAAGTAAAACCAACCAAGTTTTAGACCCCGAGCACAGCTTTTTAGAAGAAGGTGCAAAAGCAGAATTTGCAATTCTGAACCCAGCAGGCGGATATATTTATCTCGGGAAAAATAGCGAAATCATGGAAGGGGCAATCGTCCGTGGGTCGTTAGCATTGTGCGAAAATAGCACATTAAAATTAGCCGCAAAAATATACGGCCCCACCACAATAGGTCCCCATTCGAAAGTAGGCGGCGAAGTAAATAACTCCGTTATTTTTGGCTACTCCAACAAAGGACATGATGGCTTTTTAGGCAACTCCGTGTTGGGCGAGTGGTGTAATATTGGTGCCGATACAAATAATTCTAACCTAAAAAATAATTATGCCGAAGTAAAACTTTGGAACTACAAGCAAAAGCGGTTTTTAAAAACAGGGCTTCAATTTTGTGGCTTAATTATGGGCGACCACTCCAAATGCGGAATAAATACAATGTTCAATACTGGTACTGTTGTAGGCGTTAGCTCAAATATTTTTGGCTCGGGCTTTCCTCGTAACTTCGTCCCCTCATTTGCTTGGGGTGGTGCAGCAGGATTTAGCGAATACTCGCTAAAAAAGGCGTTTGAAACCGCAAAGCTAGTGATGCAACGCCGAGCTATTGAGTTTGACAGTTGCGAACAAAAAATACTAGAGCATATTTTTGATTTATCTTCCGAATTTAGAAATTTCTAAGTCCCCAGCCCACTACAATTACTCCTTTTCAAGAATTGTAATTTCGCCCGTACTACCGTCCATAACCACCTCATCGCCAGTTGATAAGCTACGCAAAAGCCCGCTTACACTTACAATGCAAGGGATACCCATTTCTCGGGAAACGATTGCCGAGTGGCTAAGCAAACTCCCCCGCTCCACAATTATTGCCGATGCCGTAGGGAAGAGTGTAACCCAGCCGGGGTCGGTGCTAGAGGTTACCAAAATATCACCATTAAGGCTGTCCAGCTCTTGCGGATTTTTCACTACCCTAACTTTTGCTTTTACTCGCCCGGGGCAGCAACCTATGCCTTGCAATTTATTGCCATAATCTTCAATTTTTTCCTGAGAAAAAATATAGGCATCAGAAAAATCATTGCCGTAAGTATAAAAACGTTCTGCCGGAATTTCGGCATTTTCGTAAGCCAAAAACTCGGCTTTCCTTTCGGATATTAATTGTTCTGCATCAAATTTATTTTCGGATTTTACAAGCTCAAAAATCTCCTCTTTTTTTAGCATAAAAATATCTCTGGCATTCATAATTTTGCCTTCTTCTGCTAGTTTTTTGCCTAATGCCGAAAATATTTTACGCACCATACCAAAACCACGAGTACGCTCGTAGCGTAAGTTTTCTCGATTACTTACATGGGTTCTTGTTTTTTCAAGCACATAATTAAACAGTTTCCGTTTAATTAGCTTTCCCTTCAGGGCAAGTTCTACCTCCTGCTGGGCATTATTTCGCAATTTAGAATCGACCTCTTTATTTATCTTTTTTGCTGTGATATTTTGTTTTAAGTAAGTCTGAATCAACTTTATAAATATCTGTCTATCTTGCGAGTAGGAAATTGTTTCAAGTTTTAGCTCGCCAATGCAACGTTCGCCGAAATCGGCGATATAATTTTCAATTAGCTGGTTAATTTCAGGCAACTTGCCACTCTTTAAACCTTCGACAATTGCGTGTGCATCATTTTTTGTAAAAAAAATCTCAGCCCCCTCCACTTTTTTTATTGCACTAGCAATCGCCATTGTACGGTGTATGGGCTGCACCGAAATTATATCTTGGCTACCGCAAAGCAAATCGTTATGGATATTTTTGTTGGTACTAATTTTATATTTTACCGTTAATTTTTGCAAGGTGCCAAACCAAATCATTGCAAAAAAATCATTAATAAGTGGTGCTTTCCATTTTTTCAATAGTGTTTGTTCAAAATTCAGGTACTTTTCTACTAGTAATTTTGCCGAAAGTTTAGAAAAATCAATCGCATTATACTCCTTCATTACACTATCCAAATGTGCCATAAATTTTCGCCTTTCGCTAGGTAATTTGCGTTGTAAATTTATCATTTTAAATAGCATTCCGAAAATCCGCAAACGTGCCAAGCCCTTTTTCATTCTAAAATCTTCTTTTAGTTCAAAACGTTCTTTTACGCCCATCATATTCTCCATAAACTCGGCATTTAAGGAGTAACCCGGCACCATTGCCAACATTTTGTACCAGTTGAGCAGGTTGTAATACACCCGCCCCCGAACCAGCCCAAGAGTATTGGCAAATATTTCTTTATGTTGCTCTATTTCAGCCTCTTTAAGCCCTAGCAAACCGACAAACTGCCGATAAACGGCTTCGTACATTTTTATAATAAACGAAAAAGTGAGCGGTGTAGTTACCCCCGGGTAGGATTCTATAATATTGCTATTGTCCCACAAAGTATATTCTCCTTTTTCGCTACCCAATGCAGTAATGGGGCGGGTTTGGAGCATAAATAGCTCTTTGTCAGAAAATGCAAACTCAATATCTTGTGGCTTCCCCAAGTGAGTGTTCAGGGTGTTTAATACGGTTTCGATTGCTCTAATTTGCTTACTGCTAAGCACTTCGGTATTTTTTTTATCTGCCTGTAGGGCAGATTTTTCGATACCAGTTGCATTGTTTTTTTGTTTAAAAAAATGGGTTTTATTTGCAATTTCTTTTTTAATCCCTTCGGAGGAAACTGTATAAGTATCGGCATCTAACTCGCCAGAAACGAGCCCCTCT
>CAMZKQ010000091.1 GCA_947311265.1 uncultured Chlorobiota bacterium
CGAAAAAAATAAAGAAAAAACATTTTCGGAAGAAGGAAAATCCTACGCTTTTTTCTATAAACGCAGAAACGACCCTGTTAAAATCCTTACTGGCGACTGGACAAACCGCTCCCGCCCAGTAGAGGAAATTCAAAAATACATCGACCATTATATTAAAGAAGATATTTCTGCCGAGGACATTGTGGCTTATATGCAAGACTATTTAAAAATGGAAGAGTAATGGAAAAATATATTGAAGGCAAACTTTTCTCGGGGATAAACTTCCAAGAAAAGGGTTTTGATATTGCTGAATATGAGGATTGTACATTTAAAAACTGTAACTTTTCGGAAGCCAGTTTAGAGCATTGCGAATTTATCGAATGCCATTTTAACGACTGTGATTTTAGTCTTGCCAAAATAAGAAATAGTGCTTTTAGGGATAGCCATTTTAACGATTGCAAACTTTTGGGGGCTCAATTTTGCGACTGCAAGCCATTTTTATTTTCTGCCAACTTTATAAACTGCAATCTAAACTTAGCTTCATTTTATAAAATGAAGCTAAAAGCGACCAACTTTTCAGGCAGTATTTTACACGAAACCGATTTTGCAGCAGCCAACTTAAGCCAAGCTAACTTTTCAAACTGCGATTTGCTAGGGGCTATTTTTGAAAATACCCTGCTCGAAAAAGCCAATTTTCAAAATGCCATAAATTTCACCATCGACCCAGAAAATAATCCACTAAAAGGAGCAAAATTTTCTTCGCATGCACTCGCTGGTTTATTGCAAAAATATCAAATTATAATTTCCTACTAATTGATAATGAAAACTATTATAGTAACAGGAGCAAGCCAAGGCATAGGCTACGAACTAGTAAAACAGCTGGCAAAAAACAAAACGCATAAGGTACTAGCAATAGCCAGAACAGAACATAAGCTAGAAGAATTAAAAACCTATTGTAGCCAAAAATTTGATACTCAAATTCAGGTGCTTTCTACTGATATTACTAAAATTTTAGAGGGTGATAAAAAAATAATATCAAAAGTTACTCACTTATTTCCCAAAGTAGATATTTTAATAAATAATGCAGGGGCATTATATACTGCTGATTTTGAAGTGTTTGAACAAGCCAAAGGCAAATTAATATTTGATGTAAACTATTTTGCCCCAGCAGAACTTATCCGCCAGTTACTCCCATTTTTGAAAAAATCAGGCAATGCCCACGTTGTAAATATTTCCAGCATGGCAGGTTTTCAGGACAGTCTTAAATTTGGCAATTTGGCACACTACTCTGCCTCCAAAGCAGCCATTTCGGCACTTACGCAATGCCTAGCACAAGCCTATGCTAACAGCTCAATAGCATTTAATTCATTAGCACTAGGAGCGGTACAAACCCAAATGCTTGCCAAAGCATTTCCCGATTATAATGCAAATGTATCTGCAAAAGAAATGGGGCGTTTCATTGCCAATTTTGCCTTAAATGGCAACGCCTTTTTCAACGGGAAAATAATACCCGTTTCGCTAAGTACACAACAACCATAAATTTCACCTTGTCTAAACTATTTTCAAAGTTTATAACTATTTTCATGTTTTTTTATTATTTTTGTGCGTTAAGCCTTAATGAGCCTGGTCTAAAAAGTCGCCCTGCGAGTTGTTTTGCAAAAAAACAAAAGCATAATGCCTGATAATCAACTAATTAGATTACTCGCAGGGCGACTTAGTGAACCGTTTTTTGCTTTTAGACTGCACTCTTTAATGCCTTACAAAATTAAAATATAAAACCCCTTTGGTATATGGATACAAAGTTTTCAAAAAAAGTAAATCAAGTTTTAGCCAACAGCAAAGATATTGCCATACGGCTAGGCAATGCGTATATAGGAACGGAACATATTTTTTTGGCCATCTTAGAAGACGGCAGGGCAGAGATATTGCAAGTGTTTACCGTGTTTGGTTTTAATATAAACACCCTAAGGGTGTCTTTGGAACACAAAATAAGAAGCAACGATATTATTACAGAAAGCCAAATGGAACTTTTGCCAATAATGAAATCCGCAGAGCGGGTTTTAAAATTGGTCGTGCTAGAAGCCCGAAAACTAAATGCTAAAAATGTGGATTTAAACCACCTTGTATTAGCCATTTTGCGTGCTAATACGGGCATAACATGTACCATATTGCACGAACATGAAGCCTACTATGATGCCGTAAAAAACAAGTTTTTAAAACTCCCCCTCAACGAGCAAGGCCCTGGCGAAATTGACGACGATGACGACGACGATGAAGACCACTTTAAAGACAGTCGGCAATCTTACAAAAAAAGAAAAAAAGAGGACGACTCGGACACCCCTGTTTTAGATAATTTTGGAGTTGATTTAACAAAAGCAGCCACAGACAATAAACTCGACCCTATAGTTGGGCGAGATTTAGAAATCGAACGCCTAGTTCAAATATTAAGCCGCCGCAAAAAAAACAACCCTGTACTTATTGGCGAGCCAGGGGTGGGAAAATCGGCTATTGCAGAAGGCCTTGCACTAAGAATTATTCAAAATAAAGTATCCCGAGTTTTGTTTGGTAAAAGAATTGTAACCCTAGATATAGCTTCGGTAGTTGCAGGCACAAAATACCGTGGGCAGTTCGAGGAAAGAATGAAATCTATACTCAAAGAACTCTCTGGAAATAAAGACGTTATCCTTTTTATTGATGAAATCCATACGCTAATTGGGGCGGGCGGAGCAAGTGGCTCGCTAGATGCCTCCAATATGATGAAACCCGCACTAGCTCGGGGAGATATACAATGTATAGGGGCAACAACCCTTGACGAATACCGCCAAAATATTGAAAAAGATGGCGCCTTAGAAAGGCGATTTCAGAAAGTTATGGTAGAGCCGACTTCCCCAGAGGAAACCGTTGAAATCCTAACTAATATCAAAGAAAAATATGAAGAACACCACAACGTACAATATACCGACGATGCAATAGTAGCCTGTGTAAAACTAACTACTCGTTATATTAGCGACCGGCATTTGCCGGATAAGGCCATTGATGCACTAGATGAATCTGGGGCAAGGGTACACATATCCAAAATAAATGTCCCCAAAGAAATTACAGAATTAGAAGAACAAATAAAACAAATTAATATCGAAAAACTAGCGGCAGTAAAAAATCAAAAATTTGAAAAAGCAGCTGCTTTTCGAGATTCAGAGCAACACCTTGTTGCCGCACTAGAACAAGCCAAAGAGAAATGGAATGCTGGCATGAAGGACAATAGAGAACCTGTGAGCGAAGCCGATGTAGAGCAGGTAGTTGCAATGATGACTGGCGTACCGGTTCAACGCATTGCACAAGCAGAAGGCAAACGCCTACTGAAAATGAAAGAGCAACTTACGAGCAAAGTAATTGGGCAAGACGATGCGGTTGCAAAAATAGTGAAATCTATCCAACGCAATCGTGCTGGGCTTAAAGACCCTAATAAACCAATTGGTACGTTTATATTCTTGGGGCCAACAGGTGTAGGAAAAACGCATTTGGCAAAAATCCTAGCCGAATATTTATTTGATACACAAGAGGCTCTAATCCGCATTGATATGAGCGAATACATGGAGAAATTCTCCGTTTCCCGCTTGGTAGGAGCACCTCCGGGCTATGTGGGATACGAAGAAGGCGGGCAACTGACCGAAAAAGTACGCCGAAAACCTTACTCGGTTATTTTGCTAGACGAAATTGAAAAAGCACACCCCGATGTTTTTCACTTGCTATTGCAAGTGCTTGATGAGGGACGACTTACAGACAGCTTAGGACGAAAAATTGACTTTAAAAACTCAATCCTTATAATGACTTCAAATATTGGAGCAAGAGAAATTGCCGATTTTGGCGATGGCGTAGGTTTTGCCTCAAAATCTAGCGATGAAAATAGGAAAAGCACAATAAAAAAAGCCCTAAAAAAAACCTTTGCTCCTGAATTTCTGAACCGAATTGACGATGTAATTTTATTTAATACGCTTAAAAAAGAAAATATCAAAAAAATTATTGATATTGAACTTTTAGGGCTTTACGCAAGAGTTGAAGAACTTGGCTACAAACTCGAAATTACATCTGATGCCAAAGATTTTATTGCCGATAAGGGCATGGACACTAAATTTGGTGCAAGACCACTAAAAAGAGCTATCCAAAAGTATTTGGAGGACGAAATGGCCGAAGTAATTATTGAAGCACAAGTGTCTGAAGGCGACATAATAAAAATTTCGATGAATGATAAAAAAGATGGTGTAAATGTTGAAATCTTAAATGATAACAATAAATAAATCAGGCTATTTGAGGACGAAATTGTAGTACTGTAAAAAGGTAATTTTGCCCTACATGGTAACACAAATCTGCTGCTTGGTACTGCCTTTCAGCAGATTCTATATTAAGATATAAGAAACAAATAATGAATTTTTGGAATAAAATATCCAATAGAGGTGTAAAAGAAAACATGCTGCCACTAGAGCAACGTAGAATTTTACTCTCTAACCAGATTAGTATAATTCTAGCACTAGTCATTTTCTTAATTTTTTTGATACTGGTATTCAAGGTAAAAGCCTATCTTAATGCTTTGGGTTTATTTTCGCTATTTCCATTTTTAATTACCGTACCTTTTCTAAATAAAAAGGGCTTTACTAAGGGTACTGGTTTCCTTATTTCTATACTTGTGCCAATATTTGTACTTGTAGCCTCCACAGCAGGCAAAGTGCTAACTGAATCCGGTAAGGATATTGCCTTTTATTTTGCCCCTCGCTTTTTTATTATAGGGGCATTGGTGTTGCCACTTATGCTTATTGATTTCAGAAACAAAATGTATTTTTACACAGCACTTGCCATTTTTGCAATAGCAATAGTTGGCTACGATGGTATCCAGGAAATGGCAGGAGTGGGCATAGAAAAAGCCAACCTGAACCAAGAAACTTTTTTTATTACTACAATGAGTTCTAGCGTTTCGCTAGTTGTTATTGTTGCCAGTATTCTTTTTTTACTAAAAACAAACCTTAAATACGAAGAAAAAATACAACGTGAAAATAAAGCCCTAAATACTGCCAATACTAAGATAAAAAAGAAGGAAGAGAAATTACAACTTGCCAACGAAGAGTTCCAGGCCTTGAACGAAGAGCTGAAACAGAATAATGAAGAGATGCTTTCGGTAAATAATAATTTGCAAGATAAGCAGTTGTTTATAGAAAAACAAAATATCGAGCTCGAGAATACAATTAAAATTATTGCACAGCAGCAGAAAAAAATGAATGATATTAATAAAAACCTTCGGGACAGTATCGTTTATGCAAAAACTATCCAAGATGCTTTATTAACTCGAAAAGGAATACTGGACTCTATATTTAGCGAATATTTTATTTTCTTCAAACCCAAAGAAATTGTAAGTGGCGATTTTTATTATGTAAATAAAATTGAAAACCACATTGTTTTTGCCGCTGCCGATTGCACTGGGCATGGTGTTCCTGGCGGATTTTTAACCATGTTAGGCATTACTTACCTGCACAGTGCAGTACAAAGGCATGGCACAACAGATACAGGAGAAGTACTTAATGCCCTTAGGCAACGTATCAAAGATATTTTTGCACAATTTGGCACTAAAAACCAAAATGGGCTAGATATTGCACTTTGTGCAATAAATACAGAAACCCACGTATTGCAGTACTCTGGGGCATATAACCCTTTAATTATTATTCGAGATAATGAGATTATTGAGCAAAAAGCAACCAGAAACCCCATTGGGTTTTACCCCAAAGAAATCCCTTTTGCCACCCACAATATCCAGCTTAAAAACAACGATAGTATTTACATCTTTTCTGATGGCTACCACGACCAACTGGGTGGAAAAAGGCTCCGTAAATTCTCCTCAAAAAGATTTAAAGAGTTGCTTTACCAAATACACTCCATGCCAATGAGCCAACAAGAAAAAATGCTTGAAAAAATAAATGATGACTGGCGAGGCAGTTACGAACAATTAGATGACATTACTATTGTAGGCATCAAATACAAAACCAACTCCGACAAAAAAGCCCTATAAGATACCTCCGGAGATGTTTTTTTTTAATGGCATACCTAATTTCATAAAAAAACAGCAAAATAAGAACTAAAAAAAAAGATAAACAAGAGCAGAAATAAAAGCTGAAAGTACTATATTTTTATATATTTGCACAAATTAAAAAACAAGATTAATAGCAGCAAAAGTTTATTTATGAATTAAGAATTTCACAATAATACTTACACCATTTTTTTAATTTTTAAGCTTAATGAAAATTAGTTCTAAAATCGCAAATAGTGGAGTACACAAGAAAAACTCGACTGAAATAAACAAGCTAATTGAAATCTCAAATATTTTCAACCTGCTTTTTATCCTCCCTGTTTTACCCTTTATTTTCTTTGCAAGAACTATTCCATCGGCACTAACACTCACATTCTTGCCTATCCTTTTGCACCTTATTAGCTTTCTTATTGTAAATATTGGCTACCATAAACTAGGGCGATTTATTTTTGCCATTACTACCGCCACCTCAGTCTATTTTGTTGGTGCATTTTCGCTAATAACAGAAGCCACAGACGGCATGGCGGTAAAATTTCTAATCTTGGGAACAATCCTGCTCCCCTTTGTTATTTTCACAAAAAAAGAATGGAAACTTACAATAGCAACGCTCGCAATAGACCTTTTTTACATCAGCACATTTAACTTTGCCAACAAACATATTAACCTAGGCGATGTAAACATTAACCTAGACACCCCTATGCTTAGAAACATCTCTATACTCACCGCCTTTTCCATGTTCGTTTCCACATTCTTCTACTACAAAAAAATAATTACCCAAAACAATAAGCAACTAGAATATGCCAATAACAAATATATAGCAATAAACAGAAGTTTGCACGATAAGAAAAAAATAATAGAAAAACAAAATACAGCACTCGAAAACACCCTTACACTAGTTGAGCAGCAACAAAACGAAATGCTAGAATACAACCAAAACATGGCAGCAAGCATCAGCTATGCCAAAACTATTCAAGATGCACTTTTAACCCGCACCGAATTTATCAACTCAATATTCAGCGAACACTTTATACTCTTCCAGCCAAAAGAAATGGTGAGCGGCGATTTTTATTACGCACAAAGAATTGAAAAATATATTATATTTGCCGTTGCCGACTGCACAGGACATGGCGTACCAGGAGGATTTCTTACAATGCTAGGCATTACCAACTTGCACTCATCGGTAAAAAAGTTTGGCACAAAAGATACCGGAAAAACATTAAACCTACTGCGAACAAAAATAAAAAATGTATTTTCAGAATTTAGCAATCGGGACCAAGATGCACTAGATATTGCCCTCTGCTCCATAAACACAAAAACACATATAATGAAGTACTCCGGAGCATACAACCCCCTAGTGGTAATAAGAAACAACCAGCTTATTGAATACAAAGCCACCCGCAACCCAATTGGCTTCTACCCTACCGAGCAGCCTTTTAAAACACACAAAATCAAACTCGAAAATAATGATAGGATATACATATACACCGACGGTTTTCAAGACCAAATTGGAGGTGAGCGATTAAAAAAATTCTCATCAAAAAAATTCAAAGAACTACTCACCCATATCCACAAGCTACCCTTAGCAGAACAAGCCAATGTTTTAAAAAAAGTAAATAAAGAATGGCGAGCAAAATTTGAACAAGTAGATGACATAACAATTATGGGCATTAAATACCGCATTTAAAAAAGAACAAATAAACACTTAAATACCAACAGTTTGAAAATAATACACAGCTCCGATTGGCACATAGGCAAAAAACTATACGAAACAAAACTAGATAAAGACCACGACCACTTTTTTCAAAACCTAGAGGCAATTATACGTGCCGAAAAAGCAGAAATACTCATCGTTGCCGGCGATATTTTCGACCACGCTTACCCCTCCAATGCCGCACTACAACAATACTACAAAACATTGGTTCGCCTACGAGAAACGGGGCTAAAAGACATCATCATCACAGGCGGCAACCACGATGCAATAAGCACACTAAACGCCCCCGAAGACTTACTTACTGCACTAAATATCAACATTGTAGCAGGCGTAAGCACAAACTCAGAAGACCAAACAGATTACGCCAAGGAAATTATAAAAATTAAAGACAGTAACAACAAAACCCAGCTCGTAATTTGTGCCGTACCCTACCTCCGAGAGAAAGATATTCGACTATCGGTAGCCGGAGAAAGCCATACAGAAAAAAGCCAAAACATACGACAAGGCATTGAAAACCATTTTAACACATTAGGAAATTTAACAAAAAAATACCGAAAAAAAGGAATCCCCGTATTTGCAATAGCACACCTATTTACCGCAGGAGCAAGCACCTCCGATAGCGAGCGAGAAATATACGCAGGCAACCTATTAAAAACCCAAAGCAACATTTTTGCCTCCAACTTCGACTACACCGCACTTGGGCATATCCACCGCCCACAAATTATCGACAAACAAGAAAATGTAAGATACTCAGGTGCACCAATCCCACTAAGTTTTAGCGAACGAGAGGACAAAAAAAGCGTAGTGCTAATTGAAATACTGAAAAACAACACACTCAAAATAAAAACAATCCCACTCCAGCCCTACCGCAAACTAAGGCGAATAAAAGGCACTTTTGAAGACGTAAAAGCCCAAATAAAAAGCATACAACCCAACGAAAAAGTAAACGACTTGGCAGAACTCCTAATCGAAGAAGAACAAAAAAAACCAGAGCTACTCGCTTTGGCAGAACAACTAATTAACACAACTAAAAATATTGATATAATACATCATAAAATAAATTTCACAGCAACAATATCTGGCACACACCAGCTTTTCGATAAAGATATTTCGATTACCGAAATAAACGACGAAGACGTTTTCCTAAAACGCCTACAAAAAGAAAATATAGACAACCAAGAAACACTAATCTTGCAATACAAAGCTCTCAAAAATAAAGTTTTATCAGAAATTTAGCACACAGCACTAGCAAAGAAAAAAACTTTTTATAGATTTGCACCCCCACTTTTTCACAAATAAACTGAAAAAAATGCTCAAATAAATATCAAAATGCAAGCAAAAAAAGTATCCTTCCATACATTGGGTTGCAAACTCAACTTTTCCGAAACCTCAACTATTGCAAAAGAATTTCAAGAAAATGGCTTCACTACTGTACCTTACGGCGAAAAATCCGATGTTGTTGTACTCAACACCTGCACAGTAACAGCCACGGCCGATAAAAAATGCAGGTCGGCCGTAAAAAAAGCCCTCCGCATTTCGCCAGACGCATTTGTGGCAGTTACAGGCTGCTACGCACAATTACAAGCCAAACAAATTGCCCAAATACCCGGCGTAGATGCCGTCCTTGGAGCAAACGACAAATTCAACATTTTTCAACATTTCAAAAGCTTTAAAAAACAAGCCGAAGTATCCCTCTACTCTTGTGATATTGATGAAGTTAGCCAATTCAACTCCGCACACTCATCGCTGGGGAGAACCCGCTCATTTTTAAAAGTACAGGACGGCTGCAATTACCCCTGCACCTACTGCACAATCCCCAACGCACGAGGAAAAAGCCGTAGCGGAACTATCGAACAAACCATTGGCGAAGCAAAAAAAATAGTCAAAGAAGGACATAAAGAAATAATACTAACGGGCGTAAACATCGGCGATTTTGGTCGGCAAAATGGCGAAACATTCTTTCAGATGTTGCAAGCATTAGAGCAAATAAAAGGTGCAGAACGTATCCGTATTTCTTCCATAGAACCCAACCTATTAAAAG
>CAMZKQ010000092.1 GCA_947311265.1 uncultured Chlorobiota bacterium
ACAAACGAAGTAAAAATAAAAAAGCAAGCTACTAGGCTTGCTTTTTTATTGCTTGTATTTTTGGTTACAAATAGTTTTATTAATTTTACAAAATACAAATTTTAAAACTCAACTCATGAAACTAATTATCCCCATGGCAGGCATGGGCACTCGAATGCGCCCCCATACACTAAGCATTCCAAAACCCTTGCTACCAATAGCTGGTGTAGCCATTGTGCAACGACTTGCAGAAGAAATTACCGCAGTTTCAGCTTCTAAAATTGAAGAAATTGGTTTTATTATTGGCGATTTTGGTGTTGCCGTTGAAAAACAATTAAAAAAAATTGCCGAAAATTTAGGAGCTATCCCTAAAATCTATTACCAGAAAGAGCCGTTAGGCACGGCACATGCCGTATTTTGTGCATCGCCTTCGCTTTCGGGCAAGGTAATTGTCGCTTTTGCCGATACACTTTTTAAAGCCAATTTCGACTTAGACGAAAAAGCTGATGCTGTAATTTGGACAAAAAAAGTAGATAACCCAGAATCCTTTGGCGTTGTAAAGCTATCTAACACAGGAAAAATCACAGATTTTATAGAAAAACCACAAGAGTTTGTATCCGACCAAGCCATCATTGGAATATATTATTTTAAAGATGGGCAGATGCTCAATACTGAATTAAAGTACCTTATCGACAACAATATTACTGTAAAAGGAGAGTTTCAACTCACTGATGCTTTGGAGAATATGAAAAACAAAGGGCAAGTTTTTGTCCCCGGAACAGTTACCGAGTGGCTCGACTGTGGCAACAAAGATGCTACAGTAAATACCAACCAGCGTATCTTGGCTCACTTGGGTAAAAAAGTTGCAAAGTCCTCAAAATCAATAAACTCTGTGATAATCCCCCCCTGCTATTTGGGCGAAAATGTAGTTATTGAAAACTCTGTAATGGCCCTTATGTTTCGGTGGGCAATGGTTCTAAAATTTCGGGTTCAGTAATTTCCAATTCAATAATCCAGAAAAATGTAGAAATAAAATCTGCCGTACTTACTAATTCGATGACTGGAAATTTTGTGAAAATCTATAAAAAACCCAAACAAATTAGCGTAGGCGATTACTCGCAGATATAAACACACATCAAGCAATTATTACAAAAAAAAGAAGCGACTCACTTTAAAAGATACAAAAATGACACTAAACCCTTATTTAACCTTTAACGGTAATTGCCAAGAGGCAATGGAGTTTTACAAAGACTGCCTTGGCGGAAAATTTTTAATGAAACACACCGTAGGTGAAATGCAACCCAAAGCCCCCGAAGAGGTAAAAGGCTTAATTATGCACCTAGCCTTTGAATTCGATGGCAATACAATTATGGCTGCCGATACCCAGCCGGGGCAAGAAGTGGTAGTGGGCTCTAATATTGCCATGTCGATAAACATGGACGATGCAGAAAAAATGGGCGAAATATTTAAAAACCTATCCGCTGGCGGACGAGTGGCAATGCCACTAGAAAAAACATTTTGGGGAGCAATTTTTGGTATGTTTATCGACAAATATGGCATCAGCTGGATGTTTAACTGCGAAGTAAAGAAACCCAAATAGGTATCAATCTTTCATTAAAATTTCAACTAAAAAAAGCTCCATATTTTCACATGGAGCTTTTTGGGTTTTTATTATCAGGCCTAGCCTTTCATTAAATCTTTAAGGATTTTAGCCCTCATTTTTTCATATTCTTTTTTAGAAATCAAATCTTTTTTAAGCAATTTTTTAAGTTCTTTCATTTTTTTAGCCGCATTTAATTCATCATCAGCTGCTTTTTTCTTCTTCCCAAAGTTGCCGTATTTATCTTTCATTTTTTGTATAGCCTCTTTGCCTTCCTCAATTTTCTCTTTATAATAAGCCTTCATCTTATCGGCATTGAAAGAGGCAAAAGTCCCTCCACTTTCAAAATGCTTTGCAAAAACTTGCCCCAAGGCATAAGTTGTAGCCCCCGACATTAGAGACATGGAGGTAATCCCGATGGTAGTTCCGACCACTGGGATACTTTTTACTGCCGATGCCCCTGCCCTAGCCAATAGGCTAGCCAAACTTGCACTTACCAGCGAACTTACCATTGATTTTCCGGCTTCTTTTGTGTAGTCTATTTCAAAATATTCGCATAAGCCTTTGAGCATATCCAGCTGAATGGCCGATACAGCAGCAGCATCTGCCACAGGGATAGGGATAAGCCCTGCTGCGGCAGCCCAGTAAGCATGTTTTTTTATAATATCGTCCAACTCTGGTCTTTGTTCTGTATTTTCTGTTCCTTCTTTATCCATCTTAGTTTTTTAGATTATTAGTAAAATACTTCATTTTTTATGAAGTTGTCCAAATTTACAATAAATTATATTGGTATGCACAATTTTTGCCGTATTTTATATCCCAATATAGTTGTGTGGTGTTATGTTTAGCAGCTCTTTTTTTACGGCTTGGCTCACATCAAGCCCGGCAATAAATGCTTTGATTGATGCTTTTGTGATTTTTGTATCTTTCCGAGTGAGTGCTTTTAGTGCCTCATAGGGGCTAGGGTATTGCTCCCTTCGGAGAATGGTTTGGATAGCCTCAGCAGTTACTGCCCAGTTATCCTCCAAATCTTGCTGTATTACTTTTTCGTTTAGCTTTAGTTTTGCAAGCCCTTTTAACAAGGATTTTAGGGCAATAAAAATATGTGCAAAAGGTAAACTGATACTTCGCTGAACGGTAGAGTCTGTTAAATCTCGTTGCAAACGAGAAATGGGCAACTTGGCAGCTAGATGCTCCAATAGTGCATTGGCGATGCCTAAATTGCCTTCTGAATTTTCAAAATCTATAGGGTTTACCTTATGTGGCATTGCCGAAGAGCCCACCTCGCCAGCTTTTATTTTCTGCGAAAAGTAACCCATCGAAATATAAGTCCAAATATCTCTATTTAAATCTATTAAGATTGTATTTATGCGTTTAAGGTTATCAAAAAGGGCGGCTAAGTTATCGTAGTGTTCAATTTGGGTTGTGGTTTGTGTGCGGTCTAAGCCTAAAACGTGGTTCACAAACGAGTTTGCAAATTCGACCCAATCAATTTCTGGGTATGCCACGTAGTGGGCATTAAAATTGCCCGTTGCTCCGCCAAATTTTGCAGAATATGGTATCAATTGCATTTGCCCTATTTGCTTCCGAAGCCGCTCTATAAAAACGGCAATTTCTTTGCCCACCCGGGTTGGTGATGCTGCTTGCCCATGTGTTCTTGCAAGCATTGGCACATTTTCCCACTGGTCTGCCAGTTCGTATAAAGTAGCATTAAGTTTTATCACTAGTGGCATATATTGGTCGTGAATGGCATCACGTAGCATCATGGGTACGGCCGTATTATTAATGTCTTGCGAGGTTAGCCCAAAATGTATAAACTCCTTATAGTCAGCGATTCCCAGTTTTTCAAACTGTTCTTTTATAAAATATTCAACGGCTTTTACATCGTGGTTGGTTATTTTTTCGATGTCTTTTATTTTTTGTGCATCCTCTAAGCTAAAATTTTGTGCTTTAATCCTTAGTTTTCGGAAGTGTTTTTTTTCAAAATTTATTAGCTGTGGTAAGGGTAGTTTGCATAGGGCAATAAAATATTCAGTTTCCACAAAAACTCGATACTTTATTAGAGCAAACTCTGAAAAATAGGGCGTAAGTTCGCTAACTTTGCTCCTATACCTGCCATCGGCAGGTGTAATTGCGGTGAGTTCTTGCAGTTTCATAATTAGGGTTTTAAAAAATTTAGGTTGAATTACAAAGGTATTAATTAGCCCGTTATTTTACGACAGATTTCCTTAAAATAATGAACCTTAAAAATATTCTTTTTTTTGACAATAATAAGCTAAATTTATCTTTAAATAAAAAACAGCTATACCAATCTCAATTTACAAAACTATGAAACTTATAAAGCAATACCTAGTTCTACTTTTTATTCTGGTAATAATAGCCCCAGCAAATACCTTCATTTTGCCACCCATGGCATGGTAAACAGCGAAAAACCAGAACTTTCTGGTTTAATACTGGCACAGGATACAAGCTCATGGTTAGTTTTTACAAAAACTTTCTAAAAAGGAAAAAAACAAGAAATTACGAAAAGCAAAGCTAAAAATGATACAAGAGCAAAAATACGCCCCCCTTTTTACTGGTCGCCGTTTATTTTAATAGGTCGATAGTTTTTGTCTTTTTTTCTGAAGTAGGATTAAAATAAAAAAGGTGCAACATTGTTGTTACACCTTTTTGTTATATCTAAAAATTAAATTTACGCATTTTGCTCTCGGAGCAAATTAAGTGCAGAGCCTGCTTTAAACCAGTCAATCTGCCCTTGGTTATAAGTATGATTTAGTTTGATTTTATCTTTGCTGCCATCTGAATGAACGGCTTCCAGCGTAAGCTGTTTGCCGGGGGTAAAATTAGCCAAATCAATAAAATTGAACGTGTCGTCTTCTTTAATTTTATCGTAATCTGCCTCATCTGCAAAAGTAAGCCCAAGCATACCTTGTTTTTTAAGGTTGGTTTCGTGTTTTCTTGCAAAAGATTTTACGATAACTGCCCGAACGCCCAAGTGGCGGGGTTCCATAGCAGCATGTTCTCTTGATGAGCC
>CAMZKQ010000093.1 GCA_947311265.1 uncultured Chlorobiota bacterium
CTAGAATACGCATTTTTATAGTTTAGTATATTTCAAAATTAATATTTTATTTTTTTATACTAATGTTGTTTTTGTAAAAAAGCTCTTAGCAAAGAGAGAGGTCGCAAATAATTTACGACCTCTCTTTTTTGTATCTTTCAGTAAGTTATTTAATCACAAATTTTTTCTGTGCCGTTTGTGTATCCGATTTGTATTTTAGGATATAAATTCCACTTGAAAATGCCGACATATCAATTTGCTGGTTATCGCTGGTTGGCAGAATGGTCATCACTTTTTTTCCTGAGATGCTGTAAATTGTAATTTCAGCATCTTTGGTTTCAGGAATGTAGATATTGATTATGCCTTTTGAGGGATTTGGGCTAATTGTAATATTGTTAATTTCAAGCTCTTCAACGCCAGTTGTATTTACAGTAAGTGTAAATGTGGTTTCGGCAGTTGCTCCTAAAAGGTCGGTGGCTGTAATTTTAAAGGTGTATGTACCAGACGCTGGTGCAGTTCCTGTAAATATGCCTGTTGTGGCATCAAAATTTAGCCAGCCTGGCAATTCACTTCTGCTAGCAGCCGTTGCCGAGAGGGAAATTATATCGCCTAAATCTTCATCGGTAAATAAGTTTTCTGGTACAGAGAAGGCAAGTGTTTCGCCCCCAAGTACTAATTTATCGAACATAGTACCAGCGAGTATTGGTGCATGATTCATACCAAAGTGTAGGAAGAAACGGCTGTCGTTAATTTCTGCTGTTTGGTTGAATGTATAAGCTGGTGCTGCCAATAAATTTGTCATTGTAACGTTGGCTCTGTCTTCTAACCAAATTTGCTTATCAGCAAAGAAGTTTTCAGTCATTCGGATAGTGTATTCGCCAGTTGCACCAGCGTAAAATCCTAATGGTACAATTTTATTGCCTTCAAATTCTGGAAAACTGTTAATTGCAGCATAGTGGCTATTGCTTGGGTTGATAGAGTATAACTGTGGTTTTGTGTGTCCCAAGAGAACATTTTGTAGGCATCGTAAGCCCCGTCGTGTTCTTCGGTAACTCCGGAAGCAGGTACAAGTGTTCGGATAACTGTTTCGTCGGTATAGCCATCTTTTTCAGCCTGTAAGCGGACTAAATTAATGTTATTCCGATTGTTGCCTCTCCAAAATGCTTGTGAAGTATGCACTCGTGCAGCATTTTTAAGAGTCAGCGGATTGCCGTGCCCTGCCACTGTTGATTTCACAAAGAAGGACTGCCCTGCTGGGATTTCTTGTGAGCCTCCATTTACGGTAATGCCTTGGTTAAATGTAGTTCCTCCGCCGTAGAGTTTGTACTGTTGGGTAGTCCCATCGTAGTAATACACCACATCTTCAATATTAGATTTATCAAGTGATGCGTGGTCCCAGTCAAAGCCTGATGGGTAAGGATTACCGACTAAGTTCCAACCTTCAAAGTCGCTCCATGGTTTAGAGGTAGTAGGCTCAATTGTTGCTCCTCCATTATTGGTATAAGACAGGGTAAAGTTTTTAGTCCCTTGGAAAAGGTCGCCACCAGTTAGGGTATAGACTAGGCTTTCGGTAGAACGGTGGACGTACCCTCGGTCTGTTCTTAATTTTAGGAGGGTTTCTTGTGTCCAGCCTGTTGGATTATAGATGGTTGAGCCGACCCAGAAGTCTGCAGTTGGTTCTACATAGTAATAGAAGTTAGGATTGATTGCTCCCCAAGATGTTGTGGTTTATTGGCTAACGTCTGCATTATTGAGTCTTGCCTGTACAAAGTGCCATTCAGCCCCTTTAAGGAAGCGTTCAACAGTGGCTTTTACGCCTGAACTTGCATTTATTAATGAGGCAGTACCCGAAGCATCTGATTTTAAAATCAGTTTTGAAGCCAAGCTACTTGTGAGTGTGCCACGTACATAGTAGTCTTTCGTAGCATTCATGGTTACACTACCGTCTGTAATTGCCATGTTTGACTTTACATCTAAGTTGGTACGAAGGTTGGCATTTTCGCCTGCCCTGTTAAGGGTGAAGTTATTAAGGGTTAAATCGGTAGTAAAATAGAGGTCGGATAAAGTACCTGCCCCTATAAAGCTAAGGTCGGAACTTGCATCGCCAATAAAAGAGCTATTGGAAGCAGAGTAGATACCGCTTACTGTAAGGTTAGAACCATTTAAGTCGAATATATTGTTATTTTGCGTTAAGTCATTTTCAACAACTGCATTGGACATTAACTTAACTCCTGCAAGGTTGATGTTGTTTAAGGTCAGGTTATGGAAATTTTCTGTGCCAGATATGCTAGTCATTGTAGCAGCATTTCCGCCAAGGAAATAAACAGAGCTTTCGCCTTCGTCGAAGGTTGCACCATTATTCCAACTGCCTGTAAGTTCAAGTATGCCATCGAGTTGGGCAGTGTTGCCATCGTCAAAATCAAGAACTGCTGTACCTGTAATGGCTAAGTCGCCTGCCACTTTAAGAGTATCATTGGCGTAGCCATTCATAGAGAGGGTTTCGTCGGTGATAGTAAGGTTTGCAGATTCTGCAATATAATTATATTTAGCAACATCGGTGTTTGATGGGTCGCAGTTAATATCTGGTGGATTGTTGCCAATAGTATGTACATCAGGAATAAGTACATCTGTACTTCTATCGGGTACGGTAAGCCCTTCCCAGTTGCCACATTTAAACCAGTTGTCATCTACATCGCCTACCCAAGTGCCATCAATAGCACCGGGTGTAATGCAGAATGAACGTCCTACTGCTGCTGCTGTAACAGAAACACCACAGTTTGAGAAATCCTCTGTAATATTTAGGGTGTTTGTTCCTCCTCCACTATTCCAGTTAATGTTTGAAAGTAACCCAATTAGTATTGTTCTTTTGGTTGCATTGTGTGGTGGTGTGCCTGGCGAGCCAGTTGGTCCATTTCTATAATAGGCATAGCCTATTCCTGCAACGCCCATGTCTAAATTAAAGCACTCAATATCTGGGTGTGTTCTGGAACGCCTATCACTAGCTGCAGTTCCAGATGGCACGGCAGAACCAAATCCCACCCATGGTTGGCGGCTTGTCATTCCGCCTAGCACGTTGCCATCAAAAGTGTCATATCCACCATGGTCGGTAAAGTCGCCTTGCATTACCCACATCTGATCTCCCTTTGAGCTTGAAATATTGGCTTGTTGCCCACCAATATTTACGGCAGATAGGTTTGGTTCTGCAACTGAGCCTAGTCCAGTTCCTCTGTTTACGGCAAAGTTAATTAGGGTTATACCTTGTGCTATGAAAGAGATTACCGAGCCTGCAGGTATTGAAGTAGGGGCTGCTGGGTTATATGTAATACTCATAATACCTGGGTTTGTATTAATGTTACTGCCTCCACCGTACCAACGGTCTGTTCTTTGGTTTGCGGCAGCACCAGATTCGTACCTTGAATTAACATATTTAAATTTAGTACCTGGTTTTATAGGCACTAGGGTGGCTAAATATATTTTATCATCAGAGCTACCACCAGTGGAAGAGTCAAACCCTACAAAAACAAGTTCGCCAGGGTTAAAGTAAGTAACATCAGCCGGGGTAGTGCATACTTCTACGCCTGTACTCCATGTTGTACCTTTTCGCACAAATATTTTGAAGCAGTAGTTTATGCCGTTAGTAAGCCCTGTTGTGGTAAAAGTGGTTGATGCACCTTTATATACAGCAAATTCGTTTGTGCCAATATCTGTACCAGAACCAAATACTGAGTTGGCAGTATAAGCACTACCATCGCCAGACGGTGAGGCAGTTACAGTTCCTGCTTGTATGGCTACTACAAGGATTTCGTTGTAGCAAGTGGTTGGGTTTACCCAAATAATTTCGGCAGACGCATTGGCAGGGTTTGCCGTTTCGCCTGTAACGTCATCAATGCTGGCGTTAATTGATTTTAATGTTCCTGATGACCAGTTACTGCCTTTATATACAAATACTTTTATTTTGTAATCGATATTTGCAACAAGCCCAGTGATAGTCATTCCTGTGCCTGAGGCGTTGTAGGTGTATTTACTTGTGGTCGCATTTCCACAATAAATAAGTGCTGTGCTAAAATTGGCATCTGGGCTGTTTAAAGTAGAGCCATCGCAGCTAGGGCTACTTGGTACAAGTGTAGAATGTTGCCTTACAGTAACTAAGATGCCATCAAATTCTCCTGCGGGTAAATCCCAAGTAATGGAGGCTTCTGTAGCAGTAACGCAAGTTACAGTAAGGTTAGTTATATTTTCGGGAAGGGTGGTTTCAGCCCCTGCGAGGGGAGTACCTGCGGTGTAGTAATCTTCGCTACCTGCGGAGCAACCGTATTCATATACTTTGAAGAAGTATTCTGTTCCTGGGGCAAGGTTGGTAACTGTAAAGCTATTTCCGTTTCCGTTGTAAACTACATAGTTGCCAGTTCCTAATTCTGTACCGGAGCTAAAAGAAGCGTTGGCTGCATAAGTTGTATTATCTACGGGTGTAAAATCTACGGCGACTGATTTTCTTGCAATTACAATTCTTTTTAGCCCATCACCATTTGTCCAAGCTAAATCAATTGAGGTTGTTCCTATTGAAGAAAATACTAGTGTGGAGGCATCTGAGGTGGGTTCGGTACAGGCACAAGTCATGGTGTGTGAACCCATGTTTGTATAATCGCCATTGGCAAAGCCATTCCATTCGGTGGCAGGTACAAAGACATCGCCATCATTGGTGTCGCCAGCAACTACGCTCGATTTTCGTATTAGCATATTGTCTTTTGTAGAGGCGAGTCCTGTGCCCCATTGAGAACCTGGATCGAAACCACGCTGACCAACAATATCAACCACGACATTAGCTGAGGTTCTTAGTGCTATGGCATCATCGCCATTAAATCCAAGGCTTCCAGATGTTTGGTCTGCATTGCCTTTTATTGTTAGATTTGCAGAGGAATGTGCAATAATATAGGTAGAACCACTTGCTAAAACAACGTTACCTAGTACTATATTTGAACCATATGTAGCACTACCATTAGTGGCGATTGATATTTTATAACCACTAAGGTTAATGCCTGCTCCTGTGTCATTAAAAATTTCGATATATTTATCGTTGCCCGCCCCTTCGTAGTATTCCGAAATAATTAGGTCGGAAGCACAATTTGTGGGTATTGCAGTAATATCGTATAGCCCACTAGCCTCGTTGGCTAATGCTCCTGAGGCGGCAGTAAGTGTTCTTCCGGCTTCTATAACTGTATGTACTAAGCTAGCAAAAGTAGCCACTCCGCTGCTCCATGTTCCTGAAACTGGTGTGCCTGTGAGTGTGCCATCGGAAGTTACAGAAATTGCGGTATTGTAATCTATATCAATATTTCCATTTACATCGCAGGCCTTTACTGTTGGGTCGGGCGACATGGCAACGTTTACTACTGTATTTGTGGGCTGCTGCACATATAATAATTGCGTGGCGACTACCGTTACTGTAAAGTCGTTGGAGTTAAAATCCCCCCCAGGGAAAGGGCCTGCAAAGGTAGAGCCTGAGGCATCTGCGGTAAAGCCATTGGGGTTAGCATCTACCATAAAGGAAAGTATTGCACCGTCCACAATATTGCTTGTGTTTAGGTATATAGACATGGTAACAGAGCGGGTGGCTCCGTCGGCAACATCTAAGTTGCCTGAAACGATTGGTATATCTATGTAAGTGTCTGTAATTGTAGGTACACCTATCGTTATAGCCCCTCCTGCATTAAGTTTAATGCCTTGTATATGGTCTGTCCAGTCGGCGGTGTTAGTACCGTTTGGCTTAATGCGGATATTGGTTACTTTGGTGGCGAATCCATCTCCTGAGGCTTGGTCTTTGATGTCAAAAATAAATACATCTTGTGCTTCGGGGTCGGTATCTACTAAGGAGGATATATTTGCTCCGGCTTGTTGTGAACCGGGGGCTATTACTTCGGAGTCGGTGTCGTTGGCGCCTCCGCAGGTAGTAACTGTAAATGTACCTGAAAAAGTTTGATGCATAGTATTACTTCCACTCCAATTGGCTACTGTATAAATAGCTGCTAAAAGAGCTGTTTTAGTTCCAGAAAGTAGAGCACCGTTATATTTGGCATTATCAATCTCGTTAATTGACTGGGCATTTACCCCCAGTGCCAACCCTGCTGGCAAATTGCCTTCTTTTGTGCCTGCATAAGTACCGCCTACTGCCCCGTCGTTACCTAATGCTGTAATAAATGTAGGAGAACCTGATGTGCCTTGGTAAGCAATAATCCCATCTCCACTACCTGCAAAATTTAGAGAGTTTACCTGTGTTGCAGTTCCGTTTCCCCCAGGAGTTACAGATGTTCCTGCAATGGTGATAACAGTACCACATGAAACTCCACCAGCTGGGGCAGTCCATGTAATGGTGCCTTCTCCACCGCCTAAATTATTTTCTTCGTTATCTGTAAATTTGACCACTTCGCTTCCGGGAATATCAACAAGTGTAACAAAAGCAAAGTTGTCAGTACCATCTGCATTGTATTGCACAAAGGCAATATCACCTACTGCGAGTTGGGCAAAGCTAATTTGCATAATTCCCAAGCTAAACGCCAGTATAAGCAGCAAGCGTTTGTAAAATGTAAAGTTCTTCATGATTTTATTTTAAGGTTAATTTATATTTTTAAGTGTTTACAGATTCTGCGAGTTTTTGATAATTAACTTAATGTCAAGCATTTAAAGTTTTCGATTTTTGCAAGATTAAACTTGCCGTTTTTTTAGACTGAACCCATAGTTTGTTAAAATAGTATTAAGAGTGCAAATATACAAAAATAGTTGCACCTTTTTTTAAGTTTTCTTTGTTTTAACTTTTTAGTAATAAAAATTTAATATCCCAGTTAGAAAAATATTGATTAAGTATTAGTGGGTCTGCTCTAAAAGTGAAGGTTTGAATATG
The DNA here is from genome assembly GCA_947311265.1 of uncultured Chlorobiota bacterium. Lineage (GTDB taxonomy): Bacteria > Bacteroidota > Bacteroidia > Bacteroidales > JAADGE01 > CAMZKQ01. The sequence continues at coordinate 6,875 of CAMZKQ010000093.1, forward strand.
TTTGTAAATTGCAATAAAGTTAGTTGTTTTATATTGAGTTGATTAAAAAATCAAACCTTCGCTATATTATTTCTCTTTTTTACTTTTTATACTAAACTCATTAGTTTTTTAATTGCCTAGTGAAGCGGTAAAAACAAGCCAAATATTCCCTGCATCAGGGTTTGTAATAAGTGCAGCAGAAACAGGCAAGGAAAATTTACTGGTAATAGGGATTGTTTTTTCGGCTTTTAGCCCAAAATTAACTACGGCAGGTTTTGTATTACCATAGAAACTTGGCAAATTATTGCCCGGAGTAGTTATGGAAAATCCTAGAAAGGTAGAAAAATCGGTTGCCCCAATTTGTTTTTTATAAGTAAGTTCTGCATAAGTAGAGTAATTCATATCGCCATTGGTTTTTCTAGCGTCTGCACCATATATATTGGCTGCAACGAGGAGTTCTATTGGCACGCCTAGTGAACTAGCATCGAAGGTTAAGGTGGGTTCTACAATATGCCCGGTAGAGTCGGGGCGGTATTCAAAATAATTATTATTGGCAAAATCTCGGGTAAGGAAATAGTCGGTTACCGTTAATTTTATAGTGGGGTGGAGCTGGTAGGAGGCATATAAATCGGCTTCCTGAAAAGGAGTATCGCCCGCAAAAGAGGCAGACCCAAATGAGCCAACTGTAAAGTTGCCTGCCGAAAATTCTAATATGGGTTGTACGCTCATTGTGCCCAGCTGCTGCCCTCGCCAGACGTATCGGCTTACAAAATCGGCATTTATAAAAAAGGAATACTTCGGAAGTACATCGGTGGCTTCTTGTGCATTAACTAGGGGCGTTGCAAAAAGGGTAATAGCAAACAAAAGTGCTATATACTTAGGTGTTTTTACTTTCATTGGATTGTTTTTTTGTTGTTAAAATGAGTTGTAAAGGTAATAAAAATATTGAAGTAATACAAATCATAAACTTAATATCAAACGTTTGCGTAAGTTTTGATAAAAAAGTAAAATAATGGGCTAATAATTCTTAAATTTGCCGATATTAAAAACTAAAATTATGGCAAAAAAAATAAAGAAAATTGGAATTTTAACAGGCGGAGGCGATTGCCCCGGACTCAATGCAGTAATTAGGGCAGTAACCAAAACCGCAATAGGACAACATGGCTTAGAAGTTATAGGCTACAAATTTGGCTATAGGGGTTTATTCCTTAATGATTTTGAAGTACTCACTTCAAAAAGAGTGTCTGGCATTCAGCACATCGGAGGGACTATTTTGTACAGCTCCAACAAAGATAACTTGTTCGATTACGAGGTGGAAGAAGACGGCAAAACGGTAAAAAAAGACGTTTCCGATGTGGCAGTAGAAAACATGAAAAAAGAAGGTGTTGATGCCCTAATTATAATTGGCGGAGATGGTACACTCACTAGTGCTAGGGATTTTGCTCGCAAAGGCGTAAAAATTATCGGCGTACCAAAAACAATAGACAACGATTTGGCAGTAACCGATGTTACATTTGGCTTCAATTCGGCGATAAACGTTGCCAGAGATGCCTTGGATAGGTTGCACACCACAGCAGAATCCCACCACCGAATTATGATACTCGAAGTGATGGGCAGAAATGCAGGTTGGATTGCCCTAGAGTCTGGTATTGCAGGTTCGGCAGATGTTATTTTAATCCCCGAAATTCCGTTTTCATTAGATAAAATTGTAGATAAAGTAAATTCTCGCCACCAAAGGGGCTTACTTTTTAGCATAATTGTTGTGGCAGAAGGGGCTACTTTTAAGGACGAAGATGCAGTAATACAAAAAATTGTAGCCGATAGCCCAGACCCCATCCGCTTGGGCGGAATAGGAAATTTACTAGCCAACAGGCTGGAAGCAAAAATTCCCGAGCATGAAGTGCGGAATACCGTATTAGGACACCTTCAGCGAGGCGGTGCACCGAGTACTTTTGACCGCATTTTATCGACCCGATACGGCGTAACGGCCGTAAATTTACTCATGGACGGGAGAACTGGAAACATGGTCGCTCTTGATGGGCGACACATGACTTTTGTGCACCTCGAAAATGTAATTGGGCGAAACAAACAAGTAAACCCTACTGGCGAATTGGTGCAAACCGCAAAAAGCGTGGGCATTTCGTTTGGCGATTAAAGTTTGATGCTTGTTCTTTTTTTACTACATTTGTAGTTCATTAAAAAAAAATATCATGAAAAAGAAATTATTTACAATTGCTGCGGTAGCAATATTTTCAGTATTTGCAGTATCCTGCAATTGCGATAGAGCTAATGAAAACAAAGAGGGAACAACAGAAGTTACTACCCAAAAAGCAAAATATGCTTGCGAAATGAAATGCGAAACTTCCGACCAACCAGGGAAATGCTCAAAATGTGGCATGGATATGAAGGAGGTGGACTAAAATAACTCTAAAAATATTAAAAACTCACAAAACCCACTTTTTGCTTTTTGTGGGTTTTTAATGTTTTTAGGATTTTTTTAGATATAAATAATCCAAATAATAAAGCACTTTTATAGAAATACTATTGGTCTGGGGGTACTTAAAAGTAGCATTGAAATTTTCAAAATAAGGCGTTTGTATAAAATCATTATCTGCAAAAATTAGATTTTTCCATGCCAAGGAAAGTTGGCTACCAGGGGCAAATTCCCAAGCAAAAATAGCATCGGCACTAAAAGCATTGCTATTAATATTTCCCGATAAGGCTTTGTTAGGTAAATCCTCCAACAAGCCATCGGCTTTTAAAGCTGAAATACTGGTGTACTCCACCGTTTGCCGGTAGTGCCGCCCCCTTAGCGTAAGGGTCGTTTTATTGGTAAAAATATATTGTAAATCTAAGGTGTTGGTAATGGAAACCCGATGGCGTAGGCCGAAAAATATAGAGTCGGACTTGGGGGAGTGGGCAATATAGCCAAGCTGTGCATTTGTAAAATCAAAATCTGTAGCATATACTGTGAATAGCTTCTTGGTCATTTGCCACCTTGGAGAGATATTTAGAAAATAACTTTGGCTACCCTTTTGCGTTGTTTTCCATGTGCCAGCAAAAATATCAAGGGCTATTTTTTTAGCATAGTTGGAGGATATAAACGCACTTATATTATACAACATTCTAGGCAACTGCACAAATCGCCCTTCTTCTCGAGGTTCTCGATAGTCGTATTTTTCGCTTAGGTTAGCCGAAAAACGCCCGCCGGTCGTTAGGTGGTTCAGAAATGTAAAGCGTAAAAAACTAGCAAAGGTAGAGCTAGAGTAGGCGAGTGGCTTGTACATCATTTCGTGATGCACGGAGGCATCTATGTTCCACGATAGTATTTTTCCTCGAGCTTCGTACTGGTCATAACTAATTGATAATGAGTTTTTAAACTCGTTGTTTCTACGCACATAGCCCATATCGTTGGGGTTGTATGTGTCCGAAACGGTATAATTAGTAACCGAAAAATGGATATTGCCAGAGGTTTTGGCTAATTTAAGGTAATAGTAATGCCCAAAATTAGCTTCTTTTTGGTTTTCAAATATACTGCTAATTGCGGCTTTTCCTATAATAGCATAGCTATTATTTTTGTTGGATATTTTCCCGTCAATCCCTGTTACATTAGCCGTAAATTTACTGTTTGGGATATGTAAGTTGGTATTTATTAGGCTTATATAAGAGTTGTTTTTAAACGTTTTTTCGGCTACTGTAACGTTGTAATTGGTAAAAGGCTGGGTTGTAATATCCCGAGTTGCATTAGTGTTTGTATTTCGTAATGTGGATACGGCGGGGCGAGAAATGCCATTTAAAAAGCCTAAGCTAAATCCACTTTTTGTTTTGCCAGATATTTTTGTTGCATTAAGAAGTTGTAAATCCGTAGGGTTTTTTTCTATCATCTCCTCATCTGTCAAAGCTGCATCTACCTTGCCAATTTCTCTTGGTGTGCCACCAATTCTTCGAGAATAAAAAATACCTGCCCTATCAAAAAGCTCAGTCCCTTCGGTAAAGAAAGCTCTATTTTCTTCGTAATAAGTTTCATAAGGCGTTAAATTTAAGTACTTATCGTCCGATTTTACTTGCCCAAAATCGGGGATAAGCATCATATCAAGCGTAAAACTTTCGGAAATGCCGTACTTTAAATCCAAGCCGCCTTTTAAGGAGTATGAGGGCTGCTTTTGGTCTGTTTTTTTTTCTGCATAAGTCGCTACAAATGGGCTTATTGAAAGCCGAAGAGGCGACTTAATGTTTTGAATACCATTGAGTTCGCCCATAAATAAAAGCATATTGTCTGCACTTGGGTCGGCTGCTTGCCAGGTGCTGATTTCTCGGTGCCTTTTAATTTCTCGCACAAAATTGATGTGCCAAAGTTGTTTGCTTTTTGTGGGAAATCGCAATGCAGAATAAGGGATTTCAAACTCAGCCACCCAGCCTTTTTCGTTTACCGAAGTGGCTGATTTCCATACTGCATTCCAGTTCATGTCTTCGCCACCCGTCCCTAAACTTTTAGAATCGACCTGCACACCAGCTGCTGTTACTCCAAAGCCGTAGGCTACGGAAGCATCGGCATAGGTATCTATAAGTACCTGAAAACCATCAGCCATGCCTCTGTCATCTCGGCTTGTGAGTAAGGTTGAAATGCTGTCGGGCTGCGTGTCGAATAACTTAGCAGCTACATAAATGGCTTTGTTGCCGTACATCATTCTCACCTCTGTTTTTTGGCTGGGCACTTGCCCAGGATTGGGCGAAAACTGAATAAACCCACTGGCAGGCATACAGGATTCCCATTCCACCTCTGAAATTTCGCCATCAATTTGGGGTGTGTTGTTAGTTGGTTTTGCACTAGTGCTTTTAGTGGCAGTCTGGGCTACCGATATTTTAGCTATTGCTAAGATGAAAAAGAAAAGAATTGTTTTATAGCTGATTTTGTATAGTCTAGGCATTCAGTTTAGGGATATTAAATTTAGACAAAACTAACAATTTGTGCCCACTTTTCTAATTTTTGTGGGTATTTTGTTGCCGCATTGGCTGGGCTTGTTGAGGGGAGCTGTAAATAAGTGAAATTGGGCGATAAAGCATTGTATTTTTTAAAATAAGCAAAGGCTTTTTGCCCATTAAATGCAAGGGTTTTTATTTTTGGATACTGGTTAAAAAAAAGCGTAAATGTATTTGGAATTTCATTTTTTATTGCAGCATCTAGGCTGCCTTTTCGTTCGCAAAACTGTAAGCTATCCCAAATGGCGAGCTTGTTTTTTAGAGCAAATTCTACCCTGTTAGTGTAGTTTTCAGTAAACTGTCCTTGAAAAAGCTCAAAAATAATTTTCCAGAATACATTGTATTTATGGCCGTAATATTGTCGTTTTATTAGAGAATCTGCCCCGGGCATTGTCCCTAATATTAAAACTTTAGAGTGTGCTGATACGATTGGAGGAAACGAATTGGGCGTGTCGGTGTAGGCCATATTTTGGGGTCAATAGTTGTTGATCTAGCCTTTTATTTTTGGGTTTATAGCTATATATCTGCAAATATATAAGCGAAAATTAGTTAAACAAAAAATGGAAGCAATTTTATATCGTTTGGGTGTAGTATTTTAAAGTAAGCGAGTTGTTTTTTTGTTGATAAAAGCCGTTAGGCTTGGTCTATTGGTAGCCCCCGATGGTCATTGGGGGTTTATTGTATCTGAAAAGTTATTTAACTACCTGTATCCAGCCATGGTAGTTTTGCTCAAATTGTGTGCTTGAAAGTAGATAATAGTAAGTTCCTGCTGTGCAACAATCGGCTTTCCAGTTGTTTTGGTAATTATTGGATTCAAAAACTAAGTCGCCCCAGCGAGAGTATATTTTAATTGCCCACTCGGTGGCAGAAATACCCTTGATGTAGAACGCATCGTTTATATTATCGCTGTTTGGGGTTATTATATTGGGGATATAAATTTTGCCACAGAATTTTTGTTGTACAAAAATAGTTGCTTGGCTTTCTCCGCATTTATTGCTCGCAGTTAGTGTGTAGTTTCCAGTATCATTAATTTCATAATTTTCGGGTGTGCTTTTGCCTTGCCATAAAAATATTACATCATCTTCTAGGTAATTAAAAGTAATGCTACTCCCGTAGCATATTGTGGTGTCTTTGGGCAGCTGGGCTTGGTAAATTTCAGTGAGTGTAATAAGTAGGGTATCCGAAGAAGTGCAACCTATAGTGTTTGTTGTGCTAAGGTGGTATTCTCCGGCTGTTGAAATGTTGAGGAAATTTTCGGTAGAATTGTCCTGCCAAAGGTAGTGCGGTACTTCTATTTTAGGCGATAGCCTAAATGTTGTGCCTTTGCAAATTGAACTATCTGCACCAAGCGAAAACAGTGGGCTAGGGTAGAGGGAGAGCAAAATTGTATCGGCATTTTGGCAATTTAGCGAATCGGTAATTTGCACGCTGTATTGCCCCGCTGTGTCTATTTGAATGCTAGAGTCTGTTGCCCCAGTATTCCAATAGTAAGTGTATTTGTGGTGGAATGCGTTGAGTTTAAAATTACTGCTTTCGCAGAAGGAAGTGTCTGTGCCTAAGTTAATTGGAGGTGTTTCTGTGTAGGTGATATTAATGGTATCGGCATTACTGCATTGGGTTACCGAATTAAAAATAGACACTGAATATGTGCCGGGAAGTGTTACCAAAAATTCGGATTTATCCGAAAAATCCTGCCAAAGGTAGCTGCAGTTATCGCTAAAAGCATTTAGAAGTATAGATTTATTGGGGCAGATTATTGTATCGTTTCCGAGCTCTAATTGGGGGCGAGAAATTGTAATAATTTCAGTAACAGTGGAGGCTTGCCCATTCACCCATTGGGTGAGTGCTACATTATAATTGCCAGAATTGGCAAAAATATGTGTCGGGTTTTCTTGGCTAGAAAAGTTTAAAATGCCCGAGCTAGGGTCGCCAAAATCCCACTGCAGGGAGTCGAAAACGGCGGCATTACTAATGACTAGGCTAATTGGGCTGCCTGTACAACTGCCTTGTGCTCGAAATTGTGCGGGTAAAAAGTAGGATTGGATAAAATCGGGCAATCCCAAACGGCCTATTCCGCCGTCCAAGAAAAAGCCTTGTATTTCAAAATTACAATTTACGCCCAACGAGTCGGGTGTATTTATTACGCCTAAATAAGGCGAATTATCGTATGCCAAATAGGCTTTTCCGTTGGTGGCTAATTGTACTGCTCCTGCAAAATCGGGCAAAGTAGCAATTTGCACTACCGAATTGATGATGTCGTCTGCCGAGCCTGCGGCTAAATTGGCTTGGTATAAATGCTTGTAAGCTGCGATATAGAGTTTGCTGCCGTCTGGCGAAAACTCAACGCCGTAAGTTGAAAAGGGGTCGAAAGGAATGGTAACTGGGTGCGATAATTTACCTGTGGTATCATCAAAATCAAAAAGTTCTACAATTGCGGAACGTAAAAGGGCGACTGCAATTTTCTGCCCATTGGGGGAGCATTTCATATACCCCAAGGGGTTGATTATGAAATTTGGGTTAGGCTCTACTTTTATGTGTGGCGTGCCAATGTCTGTAATTATAGGCTGTGCAGAAAGCCCTGTTTCGGTAAGTAGCCAAGCGTAAAATTCGCTATTGCCCCATTTGTGCGAAATAATCCAAATATCTTTACCATTATTATGGTAAACGGCAGTTACTTTTTCGGGAACGGGGTTTAGTATTTCGATATTTTTTGTGGAGGTTACTGCTCCGTTTCCATTGTCAAGGGTTATATCTACAATCGAATAACAAAGCCCATCGGGGCCGGCTTCTTCATCAACGGTAAATACATAATAAAGGTGGGGCTTGCTGGGTTGTGGAATTATAATTGCCGATTCGGTGGAGGAGGTGTCGCCCAGTAGCCCTGTTCCATTTTGCATTATTTTGTGCTTAGCATTCCAAATTGTTTTGCCGTTGGTGTAAAATAATAGCTTGCCCAATTCGTCGGAAATAGAAGCACAGCCTTCCCAAGATTGTATATTTCCGCCTGTAATGGGTTGTGGTGGTATGGTGTTGAAATTAATCCCTGCTTGGTTGCCAAAATACCAATTGTTGGCTTGTTTTTGTGCATCGCTTTTGGGGCTAAATGCTAAGAGAAATAGTAGTATGGTAAGTCCTTTTTCCCATTGCAAAATGAGCTTTAATTTAAGTTTTTTCTTAGCTGTTTTTTTTTTTGCTGTATTTATTGGTGAGCTATTTAGCATTTGCAAATTATTTATAAATTTGTAAATTTAAAGAAATTTTGCATTGTTTTATACCAAGCGTAAATTAAAATCTTAAATTACTTAATTATTTCTTGTTCCGTAAGAAAAAAAGTACCTTTACATTTTAAGTTAAAAGTGTATATTACTCATTATTTTAGAATTATAAAAATGAAAGAGAATAAAGAAAAAATTATCCTGCAAACAATTACTACAAAAGCTAAACTCAAACAAAAAATATATGAAAATACACTGGGGGTAATGAAGCAGCTTCATAAAGTATTGAAAATATTAACCTTAGATTATAATAAAAAACTATCAGCTAATTTTGATTATGACTTATTAAAATATAAGAAAATTAATAAGTTTCAATCCGAGTTAAAAGTGGCTGGGGATATGCTCATTTTTAAAATGCACACTAATATTTTTGATTTTGATAGGGGGCATGCGGTGCGAAAAATGCCTTATGTGCATAATAATGAGTATAGTACCTATTGTGGAGTGATTAATATTTATAATTTCTTGGCAGATTCTTTTAAATACAACCGCTCGGGAGATTTGGGCTATTTAGTGGGGCGAGTGTTTATTAATAAAGATAAATTTTACTTCGTTGAAGAAAGAGGGAAAATAAGCCAATTATTTAATACGTTTGGTCAAGAAAAAATATCTGACACTATTCTTAAAAGTATTGTAGATACTGTAATTGCCTATTGCTTGGATTTTGATTTGCTTGTGCCACCCTATGATGCCAACCAAGTTGTACGTGTAGATAATATCCTAGAAAGTAGAGAAAATTCTAAGCTAGAAACTGGGAAAAGGCTAGGATTTCAATTTAATCATGATGATTTTGAGGGTAAAAAATCGCTCTATACTGGTGGCTAGGACTAGCAACTGTAATGTTTAAAGATAAAAGCCCGAAATCAAATTCCGAGCTGTAGTGGGGGGAGATTTGAGCCTACTCATTGGTGAGTAAAATAGAATTACTACTAACATGCTTATTAGCAGGGCTTACAACCTCTGCCGATGCTTTAGATTCACTTTTTACATATATTAAGATATTAGAAATAGTGAATAGGGCTAAGCAAGCAATTATAACAACTGTTTTCTTTTTCATAAGTTGAAAATTTAAAAGATGATTACCTATTTAAGCTTTATTAACAGATTGTAATTTTCGCTAAAGGTTGCAATCGAATAAAAATAAATAGAAAAAAA
>CAMZKQ010000094.1 GCA_947311265.1 uncultured Chlorobiota bacterium
CCATTGTTTTTTTTGGAAGTATCGATTAATGCGGTTTGTATTCGGCTGGCGTAGTTTATGCTGTGTTCTATTTCTTCTTTTTGTTTTACGATTTCTGCGGTTCGGCGTGTTACTTCGGCTTCTAGTTTTTCTTTGTCTTTGGTTAATTTTGTTAATCGTGCTTTAACTAAGAGAAGTATAGTCAAAATTATTAATACTGCCATAAGGGTTATGAACCACCAGCGTTGCCATAGTGGAGGGCTTATTTTAAATTTAAAAGTGGCCGCTTTACTGCCCGTCCAGATGCCTGCTGCATGGGATACCTCTACAACGAAAGTATATTTGCCTGGGGGCAAATTGGAGTAGGTTTGTGTTTTGTAGGCTTGTGTATAAATCCAGTCCAAATCATAGCCTATAAGTTTGTGCCTGTATTGTAGGCTATTTGGGGATTTGTACCAAAATGCGGAATAGCTAAAGATGAGGTGGTTTTCGTCGTAGCTAAGTGCTGCCGAGTCGGGCTCGAAGGTGGTAAAGTTTATTTCTTTTTTTATTAAAAAGATTAGTGGGCGTTTTGTTCTCTCTTTTTCTTCATTAGCGTTATATTTTACGACACCTTTTTTGGTCCCTATCCATATATTTTGGCTTTTGTCCTTATAAATAGCATTTAGGCTGGGTTCTAAGTAAGATACATTTGCATCTTCACCAAAAAAGCGTATTTTAAAATTGTCTGTATTAATAATTTCGATGCCTAGGTTGCTGGTTAAAAGAATTTCGTTGTTGCCTTTGTTGATAAGCGAACTGTATGCTAAGTTTGCTAAGCCTTCTTTTTGCCCTATGTTTTTAAATTTATTTCCATCGTATATAAATAGCCCTGCGTCGGCACTAATGCACCATACATTTTGTTTATCATCTTCGGTGAAACCGTAGAAGCGTTTGGCGGTAAGCCCATTAGATTTGTCGAAATTAGTAATTTTTCCGTTTTTGTAAAGGGAAAGTCCGCCATCTTGTGCAATCCATGTGTTGCCTTTGGAGTCTATAAAGGTTTGGTACACATAGTTGCTTTTTAAGCCTTTATCATTATTTATAGTAGTGTAACTTAGGGTTTCATTTTCTGTATTAACAATGGTTGCTCCGCCTCCTAGTGTGGAAAGCCAGACTTCATTTTTAGTGCCTGTAATTGCAATTATACTGTTGTCTGCAATCCCATCTTTTTTCAGTAGTTGTTTGTAGGATAGCGTTTTGGGGTTGATTATAAAAACACCTTCATCGTATGTGCCTGCCCATATATTTCCTTTTGGGTCTTCAAATAGGGATATAAAAGCTGTGCTTTCAAATTGCGATGTGAATACATTTGTAAATTCAAGCTCACCCGATTTGTTTTTAACACAACGGTAAAGCCCTTTTTCGGTACATAGCCATTGGGTATCTTCATTTTTACTAATTATAAAACTGATTATTTTTTCGGAAGGCAAGCCATTTTTTAGGCTCATAAACTCAAAGTCGTTTAAGCTGCATTTTAGTAAGCTGCCTGTTGTGCCTACCCAAAGGTTGTTTTCTCTGTCTATAAAAACAGTTTTTGTTCTTTTGTTGGTAATTCCATCTTTGCTTGTTAATGTCTGTAAAGCGTTATTGCTAGTATTTATACGTAAGATGCCGTTTGCGGCAGTACTTATCCAAACTTCATTTTTACCGTTGCTGGCAAAATTATTAAGTGAATTTTCATTAATACCTACTGGCGATGAGAATTTGTAAGTAGTACTGTTGCACTGGACGATACCAGCTTCCTCCATACCTATCTTCATTGTGCTGTTGCCCAAAAATTGAATATCTCGTACAATATTGTCTGGCAAGCCGGCTTTCATGGTAATGCTTTTTAGCTTTTCGCCTTTGTGGTCAAAAATCACAATGCCATTGTCTGTTCCTACCCAAATATTGCCTTTGTCGTCCTCTTGGGTACAATATACAAAATCAGAAACGCCCTCTTCGTCCCACAAGCTATACATTCTATTTTTCTTTTCGGTATAGTAGTAAAGCCCTTCGCCTTGTGTAGAGAACCATATTGTGTTTTTAGAGTCGGCATAAATATGTGCTATTTTTTCGCTTGGTACGCCTTCTGGCGGGTCAAATATTTGGATAGAGTCGTTAGCAAGTTTTGATATTTTCCCTTTTTTTCCGCCTATCCACAGCGTGTTATTTTTATCGCAACAGATGGCTGTAATATTATTGGCAGCTAAGCCTTCTTTGGTGGTAAAGTAGCTAAAAACGAGCCCATCGTATTTCACTAGCCCTTCGCTTGTGCCTAGCCAGATGTAGCCAGTTTGGTCTTGGCAGATTGTATTTACTTTAAAGTTTTTTTTATTGCGGAATATTTTGTACTCGGTAAAGTGCGGCGACTGCGAGAATGCAGGTGCAATGTAAAGTATTAATAATATAAAAATTGTGAGTTTTTTTTTCATTCTACACATAATTTAACACTCTCATTTTCAAGCAAATAAAATCACCAATATATCTAAAAGTTTAAGTAGCCCATTAATAATATTAAAGGTTAATTATTTTTTATTGAGGACAGCAGAAATTTTCACTCTAATTTCAGAAGCTATTTTCTGGTTTACAATACTAGGAATTGTAATCTCGTGTTCTTCTAATGGGACATTAAAATTAGATGTTATGCTTAGCCCACTCCTTCCTACTTTAAGGGTACACCTTATAATCCGACGCTGCGAAATGCCATGGATTGTAAGTTTCCCTTTTGCTCTTACTTTATATATACCCGGCGAGGCGAAGTCTATATCTTCGATAATCCTACCTTTAAAAGAGGCTTTGGGGTACTTATCCGATTCCATGTAATTTTCGTTAAAATGCTCTTGTTGCAAAGCACTATTAAAGCCTTTAAAACTTTTAATTTTTGCTTTGAAAAAGAACTGCCGAGTATCGGTATCTAGCACTCCCGTTAGCTTTGTTGATGATGCCTTAATAAGTTCCAGAGGGGCATCGGAGGTGAAATCAATATTGCCTTTACCTATAAATACACCAGCCTCTTTGGGTGAAAATGAGCCCAAAGATAAAAGTGAAACCGAAATAAAAATAATCAATGTTTTCATGTTGTTCTGTAAATTAATAAAAATAGGTTTTAAATTAGAGCTGTTTTCATAATTTAAGGTGGTAATATCCTTAATAGCAAATATAACGCCAAAGGTTGCCAGGTTATTATAACTTAAAATTAAGAACTGCTTGCTTAGAAGAGTTGAATTTAAGTTTTTAAAAATACAATTATAATTTATCCCAAACAAAATATTTATGATAAAGGGGCTAAAAAAGGCATAAAATCTAAAATATTGAGCCTAAAAAGCCTAAAATTAAATAATTGTTTTAATTTTGAAACGAAGTAAACAGAACAAAGCTAAAAAAGTGAAAGACAAGTTTTTAAAAATAAAATATTTCTTCAAAGAAGGAATTTGGATGATAGATGCCGAGAATTTGCCTTGGTATAAACGTGTAGGGGTAAAATCGCTACAAGTAACTTTACTAGCCATAATGGGCTTTCGGGAGGATAGGCTAAATATGCACGCTTCGGCACTTACGTTTTTTACGATGCTATCAATAGTGCCAGTAGTGGCACTTGGTTTTGGTATTGCCAAGGGGTTCAATCTGGAAAATGTACTGGAAGATGAGCTAAAAAAAAACATGGCAGGGCAACAGGAAGTTACCAACTACATAATAACCTTCACGCACTCCATGCTCGACAATGCCAAAGGTGGGCTTATTGCAGGCATTGGGCTAGGGCTTTTGCTTTGGTCGGTAATGAAATTGCTTATAAATATCGAAAATACATTTAACGACATTTGGGAAATAAAAAAATCCCGCAGTTTAGTGCGTAAACTTACCGATTATTTTTCGATAATGCTTTTTAGCCCAATAGTAATGGTATTGTCCAGTAGCACTACCGTTTTCATGACCACCCAGTTCAAGGAAATTACAACAGAAACAGCCTATTTAAGTTTTGCGACCCCCCTATTTTTAGAGTCAGCACGTATTGTACCCTATTTCATAATTTCTGCCCTTTTTACCATGCTCTATTTAGTAATGCCCAATACCAAAGTTCATTTTAAATCGGCCATTATTGCAGGTGTTTTAGCAGGCGTTTCTTTTCAGGTTTTCCAAGGACTTTATATTTATGTTCAGGCATCAGCAAGTAGAGTTAGTGCCATTTATGGCAGTTTTGCCGCCTTGCCTTTATTTTTGATATGGCTTCAAATAAGTTGGCTAATAGTCCTTTTTGGTGCAGAAGTTGCTTTTGCAGTACAGAATTTAAGAATGAAGGGAGCATCGGCCAGAGATAAAGATTTAAGCATTGTTTACCAAAAAAAGATTGCTCTACTTATTGTAAAAACAACCGCAGATATTTTCAAGTCTGGCAAAAAGGCCCTTAATATTGCTGAAATATCCCAAAGGATAAACACCCCCCACTATACCGTAAAAAGCATAATGAAAACATTACAAAAAGCAGGAATAATGGCCGCCATAAAACCCCTTTCCAGAGGCAAAAACTACCTCTACCAACCAGCACAAAGCGTTTCCCGCCTTTCGGTAATGACAATAATTGAAGCCTACGAAAATTTGGGGGAAGACAAAAGCAACTTTATCAAAAATAAAAAAATAAATACCATTTCAGAAAAAATGAAATACTTTAATGATACAAATTTTAATGACAAAGAGAATAAGTTACTTACAGATATATAAACTGTCAGTTCAGGTGATAATTAATAATGCCATCATTTACAAGCTATTACAAACGCTCACGAATCCAAAATAACTAAAAAATAATGACCCCAAATACAGACAAAAAATTATTCCTTTTAGATGCTTACGCATTAATATTTAGAGCCTACTACGCCTTTATAAAAAACCCAAGATACAACTCCAAAGGGCTAAACACATCAGCCGTATTAGGCTTCACCAACACCCTAGAAGAAGTACTAAAAAAAGAAACACCCACCCATATAGCCGTAGTATTTGACCTGCCCGAACCCACCTTTCGCCACAAGCTAGACCCCAACTACAAAGCACAACGCCCACCCACCCCCGAAGACCTAATAAAAGCAGTCCCCTACATAAAACAAATCATCAAAGGCTTTAATATCCCAATAGTTTCCCAGCCCGGCTACGAGGCCGACGATGTTATCGGCACGCTAGCAAAAAAAGCCGAAAAAGAAGGCTTTACAGTATATATGATGACCCCCGATAAAGATTACGCCCAGCTCGTATCCGAAAATATCTCCATGTTCAAACCCAAAAGCCGTGGCGGCGGGCATAGCATTTTTGGGCTAAAAGAATGCCTCGAAAAATACCAAATCCAAGACCCAAAACAATTTATTGATATTCTAGCACTTTGGGGCGATGCCTCCGACAACAGAAAAGGCGTACCAGGGATTGGCGAAAAAACAGCCATAAAACTAATCAACAAATACAAATCAATAACCGGTATTTACAAAAATATCCACGAACTAAAAGGCAAGCAAAAAGAAAACCTAGAAAATAGTATCGAAATATTAAAACTCTCCAAAACACTAGTAACCATACCCACCGACATCGAAACTGTTGAGTTTAACGAAAAAACATTTAAACTAGACCCACCCAACTACGAAGCCCTAAAAGACGTATTTGCCGAACTCGAATTTAATGCCCTAGCCAAACGTATCTTACCCAACGCCCCCCCACCAGAATTTGAAGCCGGCAGCCTTTTCGGTAGCCCCCTTGCCAATACCTCCGCTGGGGCGGAAGAAAAAAAAATCAGCCCATTCAAAACCATCGAAACCGTAGAACACAACTACGTTTTAGTAGATACATTCGAGAAACGAAAAAAACTAGCCCAAAAACTAGAAAAATGCGAACAATTTTGTTTCGATACCAAACAACAGGACTAAACCCCCACGAAGTAGCCCTAGTAGGCATCGCATTTTCATACAAAAAACACGAAGCCTACTATGTACCAATCCCAGAAAACAAAGCAGGAGCTGCACTCATTATAAACGACCTAAAACCCGCCCTAGAAAACCCCAAAAGCATCAAAATAGGGCAAAATATAAAATACGATATTTTGGTCATGCAAAACCATGGCGTAAAAGTACAAGGGCAACTTTTCGATACCATGATTGCCCACTACCTACTGCACCCTAGCAAAAAACACAAAATGGACACTATGGCAGAAACCGAATTAAACTACTCCCCAGTTGCCATAGAAACCCTTATCGGGAAAAAAGGAAAAAAACAACGCTCGATGAAAGACATCGCCCCCGAAAAAGTAAAAGAATACGCTGGAGAAGATGCAGATATAACCATGCAACTAAAGCACACCTTATATAAGCAACTCAAAAACGAAGATTTACTAAAACTCGCAGAAGAAATAGAGTTCCCTCTTATTCAAGTACTTGCCGATATGGAAGCCGCAGGCATTTACATGAACCCAAGCACCCTTTCCTCTTTTGAAAAAGAGCTAGAAGCTAACATTGAAAAAACAGTAAGCAAAATTTACGATATAGCAGGCGAAACATTCAACATAGCCTCGCCAAAACAATTAGGTATAATTCTATTTGAAAAACTAAAAGTATCCGATAAACCAAAACTAACAAAAACCAAACAATATTCCACTAGCGAACAAGAGCTCTCCAAGCTAAAAGGCAAACATGAAATAATTAATCTAATTTTAAGTTTCCGCTCCAATAGCAAACTCCTATCCACTTACGTTAAGGCGTTGCCTTTGCTTATCAGCAAAAAAACAGGACGAATACACACCTCCTACAACCAAGCCGTTGCCTCAACCGGGCGGCTAAGCTCCACCAACCCCAATTTACAAAATATCCCAATCAGAACAGCAGAAGGCAAACGCATAAGAAAAGCATTTGAACCTGCCGACCAAAACCACATTTTACTAGCCGCCGATTACTCCCAAATAGAACTCCGCCTAATTGCACACCTTAGCAAAGACCAAGCAATGCTTGCCGCATTTAACAACAACGAGGATATACACACCGCAACGGCCGCAAAAATCTATGAAATACCCGAAAAAGAAGTAAGCAGAGAAATGCGAAGCAATGCAAAATCCGCCAACTTCGGCATTATTTATGGCATTTCAGCCTTTGGCTTATCCGAAAACTTGGGCATTTCTCGCTCCGAAGCCAAGCAACTTATCGACGGTTACTTTAAAACCTACCCCGCCGTAAAAGATTACATGAAAGCCAACGTAGATTTTGCCAGAAAACACACTTACGTGGAAACTATTTTTGGAAGAAAACGCTACCTCAAAGACATAAATTCTGCCAACTCAATGGTACGCAGCGCAGCTGAGCGGAACGCCATAAATGCCCCTGTACAAGGCACGGCTGCCGATATAATTAAAATCGCAATGATAAAATGTGCCATTCTGCTAAAAGAAAACAATCTAAAAACAAAGATGCTCCTACAGGTACACGACGAACTCGTTTTTGATGTTCCCAAAGAGGAGTTAAAAAAAGTTAAAATTTTAATTTCCGAAGCCATGGAACACTCCGCCCAACTTAGCGTAAAACTTATAGTAGAAACTGGCACAGGACAAAATTGGCTCGATGCCCACTAAAAAGCAAAAAAAACGGCTCATTAAGTCGCCCTGCGAGTAAACCAATTAACTGATTATCAGGCATTATACTTTTATTTTTTTGCAAAATAACTCGCAGGGCGACTTTTTAGACCAGGCTCATGCAACCAAAAGAAAAAATCCACTCTTAAAGAATATATAGAACAAGTCTAATCGTTGTTAATTTTTTATCTAAAATTATATCATTAGCTTTGTAGTACTAATATTAATTTAATCCCTAATTTATTTTATTATGAAAAGAATTTACTTTTTAGCCACGCTCATGCTGTTGGCCTCATTTAGTTTTGCACAAACCATGCAAAAAAGTGCCACAGGAAATGGGCTGGTACACAACTCCCAACCAGATGTAATCACTAGCACCTCTAATAGCAACAACATTAGAGCCACTCTCTTTACCGAAGATTTTGAAAGCGGCACACTCGCCGGCTGGACAACCGCCGACCAAGACGGGGATACCTACAACTGGGAAAACAGAGATGCTGCTGGTGATGGTGGGTTTAATAGTAATAACTGTGCCACCTCTGCCTCATGGCTCAGTGGAGGAGTCGGTGCATTAACACCCGAAAACTGGCTAATTTCACCAGCAATCGATCTAACAACAGGCACAGGAACACTAACGCTAGACTACCAAATTTCAGCACAAGACCCTAACTGGGAATACGAACACTATAAACTAGTAGTTTCAACAGCAACCAATGCAGTTGCCGATTTTACTACAATTCTACACGAAGAAACAATGCCACTAGTAGGGGCTACAAGAACATGGTTATTACGCTCAATAAACCTTACTGCTTACGCAGGGCAAACCATCTACTTAGCTTGGGTCCATTATGATTGTACCAATATGTACTACATGAACCTTGATGAAATTTCTATTTATGAAAATACCGTAATTGATGCTGGAATTACCGCAGCAACTGCACCAGATAATGGTGGAGGTTGCCAACTTACCGCCACAGAAGATGTTACCATAACAATATTTAACTATGGCGGAGCTGCTATTACAGGTTTTGATGTTTCTTATGATGTTGATGGTGCAAATACAGTAACCGAAACCGTAGGAGCAACAATTGCAGCAGGAGAAAGTGCAAATTACACCTTTACACAACAAGTTGATTTGTCAGCCCTAGGCTACTATACCATGAATTTTGCAGTAGCACTTACCGATGACTCAAATGCAGCAAACAACACATTTACAAAAGCAGTAAGCAGTACAGATGCAGTAATCACAATACACACCTTCTCCGATAGCCAAGGCGACCAAACATGGTCCATTAAAAATTCAGCAGACCAAGTAGTTGCCTCTGGCGGAAATTACCAATGGGCATTAGAAGAGTCCATCAACGTTTGCGTAATTGCCAACGACTGCTACACCTTCACCTTCTCTGGCTTCGATGCTACAGGCTGGGTGGAAGTGCTTTACAATGGCTCTGTTGTGGCTGGCAACCAGTCCGCAGGCAACTCCACAGGAGGCGTTACATTTTACAGCATAGGTGGCGGTTGTGCTGCTATTGATGCAAAATTAGTAAGCCTAGATTTGCCTAACTACATGCAGCCCGGCAACCTTGATATTTCTGGTGTAATTCAAAATTTAGGTGCAGACCCTATCACCTCTTTCGATGTTACTTATACTATTGATGGTGGTGCAGCAAGTGCCACTTACAGTGTAGCAGGGCAAAATATTGCCACCGGAGCAACTGCCAATTTCACACACGATGTAGCAGCAGCTCTTAATACAGAGCAAACGTACAGCATAGCCGTTAGCATATCCAATATAAATGCAGGAACTGATGCAAACATGGCAGACAACAGCCTATCTAAAAACGTAGTAGTAACTACAGCTATGATTCAACGTAAAATGATATTTGAAAACTTTACAACAGGCCAATGCCCTAACTGCCCACCAGTAATTACATCTACCGAAGCCTATGCGGCAGCCAACCCTAATGCAATACTTATAGCACAACACTCAGGGTACTTTACCGATGAAATGACCATTGCAGAAAATACCGAATTATTAGCTTTCTATAATGATGGTGGAAGCACTTATGCACCAGCACTTATGATTGACCGCCACTACTACACAACAGGTTTCGACGGAGGAGCAGTTGATCCAGGCCCAGTATTCTTCCCAGGCAATGTAACTGCAATGAATGCAAGATTAGATGCCAGACTTGCAGAACCAGCATTTGTATCAGTAAATATTGCAGCCACACTTTCTGCCACTAAGGAACTAAGCCTAACTGTAAGCGGAGAAGTGCTTGCAGACGTAGCAGGAAACGACCTTAGAGTCGTCGTTTACCTTCTTGAAGATGGATTGTTATATGCACAGGCAGGGCAAGCAGCCAACCCATTTACGCACAACGACGTATTACGAGATGCAATCCCAAGCACCTACGGTACAGCAGGTACTGTTTCTGCAAATACTACAGGAACAACTTACTCCGAAAATTACACCTACCAACTAGGTGCCACATGGGACCCAGCAGAAATGAAAATCGTTGCCTTTGTTGCCAATTACGATGCAGGAGATGTAAAAAACCGAGAAATTCTTAATGCAGAAGAAATCCACATGCCAGCAGTAGCAAACTCAATTGATGTTTTAAACTCAAATATTGGCATTTACCCTAACCCTGCTAATAACTATGTAAAAGTTACAGGAGCAGAAAATGCAAATGTCCAAATTATTGACATCACAGGAAAAGTAGTAATGACTCAAAAACTTGATGGCAACTACTTAAACATCGCCAACCTTACACAAGGGCAATATATCCTTAAAGTAGTAGGGCAAAAAAACACATCTATAAAGAAAATCGTAGTTAGACGATAACTTTTTCAGAAAATCAAAAAAAGGTTTCCTGTTTTTATAGGAAACCTTTTTTTTTACTCTTTAAATTCATATTTTTACAAAATTGCTCACATCTAAATAAAAACACATGAAAAAA
>CAMZKQ010000095.1 GCA_947311265.1 uncultured Chlorobiota bacterium
ATGCTGCCGGGCTAATGATGGAGTACAAACTAATAGACGAAACGCTCTACCTACAACTCACCATGGAGGCTATGGGGAAAGGGGCGTTGAATAAACCCGGTGATAAATTAAATAAAACAGTACTACATACAGCACAAGCCGCTTTTGGCCCTAAATACCGTGCCATGTTTGGCGATGATGCCAGCTGGTTTGCAGGTGTTTATGGCTATGCAGGCTACTCCTACATGGGCAAGTTTATTATCGAAAATGCTGATGATGTCGAAATTACATTTGATAAAACCGCAGGTGGCTATAATGGCTTAGATTATGGCGCCTCTTTCGATACAGGGTTTAGCTTTTACCGTGTAAATATAGGCTACCGTTACAACTTAGGATTGGCTAATTTTAGGAATAGCACAACCCTTAAAACCACCAACCGTTCGCAAACCATTTACTTAGCCTACTTCTTTTCGCAAGATTAAACAAAAAATGACAAAAAAAGAACGCTACAAAAATATAATTGACTATTTCGCACGCACAAGCCCTACGGCAGAAACAGAGCTAGAATACACCAACCCCTACGAGTTGCTTGTGGCAGTTATCCTTTCGGCACAATGCACCGATAAGCGAGTAAATATCCTTACGGTAGATTTATTCAAACGCTTCAAATCGCCAGAGCTGCTTGCCGATGCCGATGTAGAAGAAATTTTTGAGTACATAAAATCCTGCTCGTACCCCAACAACAAAGCAAAACACCTTTCGGGAATGGCAAAAATGCTTTTAGCCGATTTTGATGGTAAAATACCAGATAATATGAAGGATTTGATAAAATTACCAGGCGTTGGGCGGAAAACAGCCAATGTAATTTTATCAGTCGTTTATAACCAACCAGCAATGGCGGTAGATACTCACGTTTTTAGAGTATCCGCACGATTGGGGCTTACCACAAATGCAAAAACTCCCCTAGATACCGAAACCGAGCTAATGAAAAATATCCCGCTCGAACTTATCCCAGTAGCACACCATTGGTTAATTTTACATGGGAGATATATCTGCATGGCAAGAAAACCAAAATGCGAAAAATGTGGCATTACAGAATTTTGTAAAGCCTACCCAAAGATTATTAGATAAGATGGTTTTTTTATATAAATTTTTATTATATTTGGCTTATTAATTGCATTTAAGAAAATATTAAGATGACTAACAGATATGCAAACTGCCACTTTTTAGACCAGACGCATTAGTTAAAAATAAAAAAGTAACTTTAAAAGTTTCGTACCGAAACTTAAACATAAATTATGAAAACAGGACACCTCTTTATAGCGATATGCTTATTGCTTCTGCCCATTTTCTCTTCTGCCCAAAGCAAGCAAGGGAAAGTGAAGGTGGCGTACCTGTATAAATTTATTGAAAACTTAGAGTGGAAAAACCAAAGCCAACTGCCGAATTTTAAAATTGCCTACTGGGGCTCGGAAAAGGAAGTTCTGGCCGTACTAAAAAGGCTTGAAGCCATAAAGAAAATAAAAGGAAAAAAAATAAAAGTAATTGATCTAAATTCAATATCGGAGATAAAACCCCCTTACCCACAAGTGCTACTTATGGGCAATGATAAAAATAAATTATTAGAACCAATATTCAACAAACTCTTAGGTGAAAATACCTTAATTGTTAGCGATGGTGCAGATTTACAGCAATTTGTAATGATAAATTTTATTTACCCGCAAAATAAAAAAATATCATTTGAAGTAAATAAAAAAACAATTATTGACCAAGAAATTACAATCATACCCAAACTTCTACTCCTTGGCGGAAGCGAAATTAATGTACGTGAACTCTACAAAGAAAAAGAAGCAGAGCTAAATGCTGAAAAAAAAACGAGTAGAAGAACAGAAAAAAAGGTTGGCAGAACAACAAGCAAATATAGATAAACTTAACAACGAAATTAAAGAAAAACAAGCCGCGCTAAAGAAACAAAAAGAAGAAATTGATACTCAAATACTGAAAATTAAAGAGCAAAATAAAAACCTAAAACTAGTACAAGGGCAAGTGTCTAAAAAAGAAAGACTACTTGCTGCAAAAATTGCCGAACTGGAAAAAACAAAAGCAGATATTGCCAACCAGCAAGCACTTATTGCAGACCAAAACATTAAAGTTGAGCAAGCCAAAGAAAACCTGAAAAAACTAGATGCCGAAATTGCAGCCAAACAAAAAGATATTGATACAAAAGAAAAACAACTAGAGATAAAAGATATAGAAATTGATACTCAAAAGAACTACCTATTGCTTGCAGGAGCAATTTTATTAATTATACTCTCCCTATCGTTTTTATTAATCCGCACAGCAAGAGCCCGAAAAAAAGCCAACGAAGAACTACGCCAAAAAGAAATTTTAATACTCGAAACCAACGAAGAACTACAGCAAACCAATAACGAAATAATTTCGCAAAAAGAAGAAATTGAAGAGCAAAGGAAAATGCTTGCCTTACAGTACCAATCCACACAAGATAGTATTAAGTATGCAAAAACAATACAAACCGCTATACTGCCAATAAAAGAAAATTTAGATAAAGTACTCAATAGTTTTGTGCTTTTTCGCCCAAAAGATATTGTTTCTGGCGATTTTTACTGGTTTACAGTACTGCCAGCAGTGGAAGGGAAAACCGAAAAAATATATATTGCAGCAGTCGATTGCACAGGACATGGCGTTCCGGGGGCATTCATGAGCATGATTGGTAGCCGTTTGTTGAATGCAATTGTAAACGAAAGAAAAATTACTTCGCCAGAAGAAATATTAACAGAACTAGATAAAGGCGTAGTAAGCTCCCTAAAACAATCGCAAACCGAAAATAACGATGGTATGGATATTTGCCTCTGCGAAATTGAAAAATGCACAGATGGTACATTTAGAATCTCATTTTCAGGAGCAAAACGACCATTGTATTTTTATAAGAAAAATGAAAGCCAGCTTTACCTGCTTAAAGGCGATAGAAAATCCATTGGCGGAGCAAAAACAACACTCAATAAAGTCGTTTTTACCAAGCAAGAGCTAGTACTAGAAAAAGGCGATACAATCTTCCTAACAACCGATGGCTACTCCGATCAAAACGACAAGAACCGAAAAAAAATTGGAGCAGTAAGAATGTCCGAAATATTTAATGAAATAGCTACAAAACCATTCGGAGAACAGCAAAAAGTACTTGAAGATATACTAGACAAACACCAAGAAGGAACAGTACAAAGGGACGATATTACTATGATTGGTGTTCAGTTTTAGGCCCCATTTTTTCTAATTTTACATATAAATTTGCTGATGCAGAATACAATTTAGCAAAAGCTGAATGTTAAAATAAAAAAATGCAAAACGAGAGACTCGACAACTATATAATAAACCACTGCTCAGAAGAAGATAAATTATTAACGGAACTAAGCCGAGAAACCCACCTAAAAGCATTGATGCCCAGAATGTTATCAGGGCATTTGCAGGGAAAAGTACTTGAGCTTTTGAGCAAAATGTTGCAGCCCGAAAAAATTTTAGAATTAGGCACATATACGGGTTATTCGGCAATCTGCCTTGCCAAAGGGCTTGCAGAAAACGGCAAGTTGCACACTATCGAGATAAACGACGAACTCCAATTTATTTCCTCAAAATATTTTGAAAAAGCAGGCTGTGCCAATAAAATTATTCAGCACATCGGCGATGCCACCCAAATTGCCACCCAACTAGGCACTAATTTTGACCTTATTTTTATTGATGCCGACAAACGGCAATACCCCCAATATTACAAAATTGCAATGCAAATATTAAAGCCCGGAGGCATAATAATTGCCGACAACGTACTCTGGGGAGGAAAAGTAATAGAGCCAGTTTTAGAAAAAGATACCTATACCAAAGGTATTCTAGAATTTAATAAAATGGTACAAGAAGACTCCAATTCCGAAAATTTTATTTTCCCTCTTAGAGATGGGCTTATGATGGTGCGGAAATTATAAAACTAGAAAGGCTTTTACTTGTAATTTTTTTTTTCAGAAATAGTAGATTTCTATCTTTTTTTTATACTTTTGTAATTCATACAAATTATTAAACAAAACTAACAATGGGAAAAGGAGACAAAAGAACTAAAAAAGGAAAAATATTTGCAGGTTCATTCGGCGTATCACGTCCAAGAAAATCTAAAAAAAACAAATCTACTGAAAAGAAATAAGTTCAGTAAGAAATTTTTACTTTCAAAAACCGGGCTTTTTAGTCTGGTTTTTTTTATTTAAGAATAAAAATATGAAAAAAATACTGCTATTTTTAATTGTTCTGATTTTTAACAGCCAACTATTTGCACAGCACAAAAACGCAAATTTGCTTATCGAAGATATTAATTTTGTAGATGTAGTTGCTGGCAAAATTTTCCCACACACAAATATCCTTATAAAAGACGGAAAAATTGCCTCTATAGGCAAATCAGGAAAAGCACTAAAAACCCACCCCGATATAAAAACAGTAGATGGCAGAGGACAATGGCTAATGCCCGGTTTAATTGATGCACAGGTAGAACTAAATTATTCTGGCAGTTTGTACTCTCGCCCAGAATTGTACAATTTTGAAAGCATAAAATCCTACAAAAAAGAAGAGCAAGCACTCAACGAAAATATAGAAAATAGGCTGCATAGGTATTTACTCTGCGGCATTACAACAGTAGGCAATGCCAATAAAAACGCATCGTTTAGCCATTATAAAGGCAATTATAAAACCCCAAATATCTATAAAGCAGGAGAAATAATTATAAACAAGGAATACGAAAGCTCCAAAATTAAAGAAGCACACAAAGCTGGGCTAAAAATGATTGCTTATACCCCTTCTGCCCAAGCAGCAAAATTAGCCGTTGAGGCTGGTGCAGATATTTTAGTGTACTCTAGCAATGATTTGATAGATAAAGAGTTGCTTGCTTTGATGAAAAAAAACAAGACGGTTTTTATACCACTTATAATGGCAGATATTAATAGGCAAAAAATGCTTAACCAAACCCGTAAACTCACTATTTTTGAAATAAAAAAAGGCAATCCCTTTGTAACAGCTTCGTTTACAGATATTGCCACTAACTCGAAACACTCGGAAGTGAAAAAATATAAGGTGGAAAATCAAAATTTAGAACGGCAAAAAAAGGTTGCTTTGGCAAATTTAAAACTAATTTCTGATGCCGCAATTGCCGTAGTTGCAGCCTCAGGAGCAGGAAAAATGGGCATAGCCCATGGCGTAGCCTTACTTACTGAGCTGCAGGCAATGAAAGCTGCAGGGCTTACTAATATGCAAGTATTGCAAGGGGCAACAATTAATGCCGCAAAAATGCTCGGCAAGGAAAATGAAATTGGCAGCATAGCCATAGGGCAAAAAGCAGACCTTATAATACTCGACAAAAATCCGATAAAAGATTTATCAGCTTTCGCTGATATTCAGCTAGTTATAAAAGACGGGCATTTGATTAAAACAAAATATCTGCTTAAAGACACGCCCGAAATACTAGCCCAAAAGCAACTAAATGCTTATAATTCTCAAAATATTGAGGCCTTCTTAGCTCAATTTAGCAACGATGTCGAAATTTTTAATTTTCCTAATAAAAGCCAAGCAAAAGGGAAAAAGGAAATGCGGAAAATCTATCAAAATTTATTTAAAAATACACCCAGCTTACACTGTAAACTCGAAAATCGGATTATACAAGGCAATACCGTTATAGACAAAGAACTGGTTACAGGAATAGCCAACAAAAAGCCAATAAAAGTAACTGCAATTTACACCATCAAAAATAATAAAATTTCAAAAGTTTACTTCATTCGCTAAATCTAAATACAATGAAAAATAGTTTAATAGTTGACCTTATAAAGCATCTTGCATTTCTATAAATTGGGCGAGTGTAAAAGTAGCTTTTGCCCTTACGCCTTTTGGCGTTTGGTGCAAAGAGCAGCATTCGTTATACAAATCGTGTTCGAAGAAAATTACAGAGTCATTTTTTATAGCATCTTCAAAAAAACGTTCCTTATCTTCCAGTGTAATAAGAGGTTGCGTGTCGTACCCCATAATGTAGGGCATAGGTATATGTGCCGTGGAAGGGAATAAATCTGCCCCAAAAATAAGGTCTTTACCTTTATAATTTACGTAGGGAATTATTTGCCCAACGGTATGCCCATTGTATATTTTTAGTTGGATATTAGGGAAAAGTTCTGTTTCGTCTGAAATTAAATTTAGCTGTCCGGAGGACCGAATGGGTAAAATATTTTCACCTAGAAAGGAGGCCTTTTCTCGAGCATTTGGGTTGGTGGCCAAATCCCAATGTGTTTGCGAAACGTGGTAAGTGGCATTTGGGAATGTAGTTACTGCTTGGCCTTTGCTATTGTATTTTACTGCTCCACCTACATGGTCGAAATGCAAATGGGTGAGGAGTACATCGGTTATTTCTTGGCAAGAAAAGCCTGCACTTTCTATTGATTTTTCGAGCGTATCGTCCCCGTTTGGGTAATAGTGTTTGAAAAACTTCTCACTTTGTTTGTTGCCCATTCCCGTATCAATCAGTATTTTACGGTCGGCAGTTTCTACAAGTAGGCAACGCATTGCCCAGTTGGCGAGGTTATTTTCGTTGGCAGGGTATAGTTTGTTCCAAATTACTTTTGGTACAACGCCAAACATGGCACCGCCATCTAATTTTAAATTCCCGGTTTCTATTTTATGTAGTTTCATGGTTTATTAGCTATTTTGAGGGGGAAATGCCAGACCTATAAAGCAGAGAAATATCAATTAAAACAGGCAAGTTGCAATATTAAAGTGTATAAGAGCTTCTTATTTTACGGTATCTGAGGCAACTACAATAAAGATGTCCTCATTTTTCCGTTTCATGTAATACTCTTCTCGGGCAAAGTGCTCTAGATTTTCTTTATTGGTTTGTAGCTCGTTTAACTTAGCGGCATTTTCCAAAATTTGGTCTTTATAATTTTGAGCTTTTGCTTTTAATCTTCTTAGTTCATTTTTAGGTACTTGCTGGTTGTAAATACTATGCTCGCTAAAGTAAAGAATAAAAGCAATAAAAAGAGGCAATATTATCCAATATTTCCTCTTTTTTATTTGAGAAAAGACGTTTGAAATCTTATCTATATCCTTCTGTTCAAACATTTTATGATTTAATTATTACCTAAAATAAGAGGTAATCCATTTTTCCCACTTCCAACGATGACTACTTTTGAGTTTGGCGATTTTGCCAATTCAAGGGTGGCTTCAATACCACGCATTTTAAGTAATTCAGGGGTAAGGGAACTGTTAATAATAGCATTGGCAGCGGCCTCGCCTTGTGCCGCAATTTTTTTACGCTTGGCCTCACTAGCTTCTTTTTCGAGTTTGTATTTGTAGGCTAGGGCTTCTTGTTGCTGCTGCAATTTATTTTCAATGGCTTGTTTTATCTGCGGAGGCAGCGTAATCGAACGCATCAATAGGGCAGTCATGTGGATATTATTGGCTGGTTTTTTTAATACCTCTTCGGTTTCAGTAATAATTGCCCCTTCTACCTCGCTACGTTTTGTGGAGTAAATTTCTTCGGCAGTATAGCGTCCCATTACTTTTCTTACCGCAGAGCGTACCTCTGGGATAACTAGGTTTTGTGGGTAATTTATTCCGAATTTTTCGTGCAACTCGCCAATTTTATCATTTACAGGGTAGTACCTTACTGAAACATCAACGTGTATTGATAGCCCGTTTTTGTCTAGCACGTCCATTGGCTCATCTACTTTTTGTTCTTTTACATCGTAGATGTACATTTCATTCCATGGTGCAATGACATAGAATCCAGCACTATAGATGTTCTCTTTGTCGAGTCCTGCTCCGAATTTCCGGAATATAACTCCTTTTTGTCCTGGCTGTAGGGTTACAAAAACCATGCTGCTAGAGGCAATAATAATTACTAATAAAATTCCTACCGTAATAAGAATTGATTTTACTTTTTTATCCATTTAGATTTAATTTTAGGTATTTTAATATCTGATTATTTTACAAAAATAGTTAAAGATTAGGTTAGAGCAAATTATTTAGTGCTAATTATGGGGTTTATTACGAAAATCCTTAAAATCTAAGATGTGCCTATAAAAAAAGACTTTTGTAGCCGATAAAAAACAACTACCTTTACCATTCTAAAGGCAAAATATTGAAATAAAATATAGACCATGAAGATACTATCAAAAACAACAGTTGCAAGTACAAAGTACCTAGAACTCTGCGAAATTCATTATGAAAATAAAAACGGAAAGCCCTCGAAATGGTACTCTGTAGAACGTAGTGGAAATACAAAAGCGGTAATGGTTGTGGCAACAAAAGGCGAAAAATTAATCCTGATAAAAGAATATAGAGTACCCATTGGGGGCTACGAGTGGAGCTTCCCGGCAGGCTTGATTGATGCTGGCGAAGACCTAAAAACTGCTGCTGCTCGAGAAATGAAAGAAGAAACGGGCTTTGATATTGTTGAATTTGAAAAAATAAGCCCATTTGCCTACAACTCTGCCGGAATGACCAATGAGGCTATCGCCATTGCTTACTGCAATGTAGTTGGCGAAATCGACCTTTCTGGCAATGAAGAGTCGGAAGTTATAGAGGTATTTGAGATGACAAAAGCAGAAGTGAGAAATTTGCTGCTTAAAAAAGGTGAAATGTTTTCGGCAAAAGCATGGATTATTATGGATAATTTTGCTAATACTGGTATTTAACCCTCTTGCCTAAAAAATAAGATTTGACCAAGAAACAAGAAACTACTTTAAAGATTAGTTCACTTTTATTTTTACTCGTCTTTTTTTCCGTAGTTGAAATATTAACAGGGTCTGCCCAAATTTCAATAGCAGATATTTGGGCTGCCCTAAGTGGTGGGTATTTAGAAAATAGTAAACTCTTAATTATAAGTGAAATACGCTTTCCCAGAACAGTTGCTGCTATAATTGCTGGTGCATCGCTGGCCGTTGCAGGTTTGCAAATGCAGACTGTTTTTAGAAACCCATTGGCAGGCCCCTATGTGCTTGGGATAAGCTCTGGGGCAGGGTTGGGGGTTGCTATTCTTATGCTAGGGATTGGAGGTGTAATGCCTTCATTTTTAGGTAGTTGGGTTGTTGCGGGAGCGGCATGGGTAGGAGCAGGGGCAATCCTTTTACTCTTGCTTCTCGTCGCCTTGCGTGTAAAAGAAGTAACCGCAATATTGGTACTTGGCGTACTTTTCGGTAGTGCAATTAGTGCAACAATTGGTATTTTACAATATTTTGGAGAGGCAAAAAGCCTTAAAAGTTTTGTGATTTGGGCAATGGGTAGCCTAGGGGGGATAACTACTGATGAACTTTATGTACTTACTATTTCTCTTTTTGCGGGCTTAGTATTAGCTCTTTTTTCAATAAAAATATTGGATATTTTATTACTCGGAGAGGGCTATGCCAAAAGCATGGGCGTAAATTTAGTGCTATCCAGGATACTTATTTTTACAGGTACCGGGATTTTAGCTGGTTCGGTAACTGCATTTTGTGGGCCAATAGGCTTTGTGGGTATCATTGTGCCACATATTGCTCGTATGCTTTTTAGGACAGCACGCCATCAAATTATTTTGCCAGCATCGGCAATTATTGGTGCAATTTTGCTGCTCGGGGCAGATATTTTTAGCCGTATCCCGCCCAATGGTGGGATTTTGCCAATAAGTTCTGTAACGGCTATTTTGGGTATCCCCTTTGTTATAGCGATAATTTTAAAAGCCAAGTTATAGCTCGAAAAGCTCATTGACTACCTTTATATACTCTTGGCGTTTGCCGTTATCGGTAATATTACGGATATTGCGTGTCAGTAGGCGGATATATTTATCTGTAATATGGTCGCCATATTCAATGGCTTTGGAGTAATCAATTTTTACTTTGTTTTTCTGAAAGCCCTGAATTTCTCTGCGGTTAATTGTTTTGAAATTTTCGGATACCTTTGCAAAAGTAGGCGATAAGCGTTGTGAGTGCAACCATTTGGCAAACTCGCTAACTCGTTTTTCGATAATTTCTTGAGCAAAAATAATTTCCCCTTTTCGCATTTCATAATTTTCCTTTACTACAAATTGCAAATCATCAACATCGTATAAATCTACATTTTTAATGCCCCTTACCGTAGGTTCAATATTTCTAGGTACAGACAAATCTATAAGTAACAAGTTTTTATCGTTTCGCTTTTGCATCAATTTTTCAACTTTATTAGCCGTTATCAAAGGCATTTTAGAAGCCGTAGAAACTAAAATAATATCATAATCCAAAATGACTCTATCCACCTCTTCAATTTTTATTGCTTTGGCTTTAAAAGTGTTTGCTACTTTTACCGCTTTTTCGTAAGTTCTGTTAGCTACATAGAGTTGTGAGCAACCTTTTTTTATAAGGTTAGCCAAGACCAATTGCCCTGTTTCGCCCGCACCAATGGAGAGTACTTTTTTATCATTCAAATTATTGAAATGCCGGTAAGCTGCCTCGACTGCCGCATAGCTAACAGTAACTGCACCCTTATTTATCTTGGTTTTAGTGCGTACTTTTTTCCCCGTCTCAAATGCTTTCTGAAACAAGCGGTTTAGCACCTTGCCTATAAAATTGCCCTCTACACTTATTTGCATTGCCGCTTTTACTTGCCCCACCACTTGGTACTCGCCCAAGGCCATAGAGTCGAGTCCACTTATAACATTAAATAGGTGATTTACAGTCCCTTCATTGGTCTTGTTATATAAACTTTCTTTTAAATTCCCATTAAAATTCTTGAATAATTTTAGCTTCTCCTCTATAAGGCTAAAGGCTATTTGCGGGTTTTCAATATCAAGTGCCGTATATATTTCGGTACGGTTACAGGTCGATAAAACAACCATGCCACCAAAACTTTTTTCGCTACTAAATAGGCTCACAAAGTGGGTAATATCCTCTGGTGAAAAAACAAATTGCTCTCGAATTTCAACTGCCGCAGTTTTATGATTTATTCCTGTTAAAAATAGCATAGTTCTTTGTTGGTTTTAAATTGGAAAGCTAAAATAGAATAGAAATCTGTTGCAAATTTGAAGTTTTGCCCCAAATCCTATTTTTATGCCATAAAACATAAAATCAAATTTCGAGCATCAGTTTAAGCAGCTGTATAAATTCTAATAAATTTTACTATATTTGCATTGGAGATATTTTACAAAACAATTACAAACCAACTTCGTAAATGAAAAGATTCGACAAAAATTTCAAAACAAAATTATACGAAACAATCCAAGGCATTGAAAATAACTCTTTGGTAGAAGTGGTGGCAATTATAAAAGAACGCTCTGGCGAATACCGAGACGTATCGCTGATGATTGCTGCAGTTGTAACTTTTGTTGCCTATACCTTTTTTATGTTTGCCCCGATAGATTTTAATGTCTATCTGATTTATTTCATGACCATTTTCTCCTTTTTTATAGGCTATCTTGTGGTAGAATTTTTCAACCCACTCTCCCAGATTTTTGTAAAGCAAGCCAGGAAAAATAAAAATGTAGAAATTTATAGTCGTGCCGTTTTCCAGAAAGGAGGCATACGGTTCACCAACGAAAAAATAGGCGTTCTATTTTTTGTTTCACTATTTGAAAAATCTGTAAAAATTGTTGCTGATAGAGGTGCTGAAACTGCCGTACCGGCAGAAGATTGGGAGAAAATACAAGCAGGATTTGATACCATCTTTTCGTCCAGCGATATTTCAGCAGCATTTATTGAGCAGCTCAATAATTGCAAAGCCATTTTTGCCGAATATATCCCCCCCATAGAAAATGATATTAATGAGTTGCCCGACGACCTAGCAGTAAACTTCTAATGCAAAAAAAAACATTGAAATTAATTACCGAACACCAGCTCACTTCTTGCATGAACAATACAAAGTGGCGAAAAATGATTGCTGCAATTACGCAACTCGATAATTTTGAGCCTACGGTAAAAATAAAATATCTTTTTGATAAAAAAGCACCCGAAGGGTTTTCAAAAGTCTGGTGGAACGAGGTTGAAACTATTGGCTTTGAGCAAATTCAGTGGCTGGAAATTAACCCAATAAAAGAAGAGTTTAGAGGGCAACTAGTAGAACCAAAATGCACCGATTTTACAAGTGCTATTGAGAAATCTCTAAAAAGTAAAAATATCTATTATGAAAAAAGGAATGGTCATTTCCTTATTTATGGCTATAAAAAAAGCCTCATTTTATGAGGCTTTATGATTAGTTGGTAAAATTGACTACCTAACAACACCATTTAGCTTTAGCACTTGCGTACTCTCTTCAATATTAAGAGTTAGCGTAACTGTTTTGTTAAAAACGCCTAAGTCTTCGGCATCATAAACTGTTCTTATCTTAACCGTTTCGCCCGGTTTTATAGGGCGTTTGGGGTATTCAACATGTGTGCAACCGCACGAGCCCACTG
This sequence comes from uncultured Chlorobiota bacterium, assembly GCA_947311265.1. Taxonomy (GTDB): domain Bacteria; phylum Bacteroidota; class Bacteroidia; order Bacteroidales; family JAADGE01; genus CAMZKQ01. The sequence continues at coordinate 12,404 of CAMZKQ010000095.1, forward strand.
CTTTTGTTATAAAAACAGGTCGGTTTTCATTATTGGTCATATTAAACACAGCATCTTGTGGGTTATTTTGCTTTACCTCCCCCATATCAATCTCCATCTTATCCCAAGATACGCCTGTTTTAGAACTCGAACTTAATGAGGCAGAACCACTGCCCCAGTTTTGTGCATTTGCCGAAAAACTAATTATGGCAAGCAGAGCAAGTGTTAATAAAAAAGTTTTTTTCATTGTTATTGTTTTTTGTGTAACATATAATTTAAAACGTTGCTAAATTAATAAAAGTATTTTGTAAATCAGCATTTGTATAAAGACTTTATTGCAGGATAAAAAGTTGCATTATTGTTAATTCTTTTTTATATTTGATGAAAAATACAACTTAACAAAGCAACCATTAGCACCAATTTTGGTCTTACTAAAAAACTTATTATTGACTTGCTCAAATGAAAAAAGCAACATTACTATTTATACTATTCTTAATACTGCCCTTTTCAGGACGTTATTTACAAGCACAGCAAGTAGCCGTGCTAAGTAATGCCATAGGGGGAGCAAAAAAGAAAGTAAATGTATGGGTTTATTTTACTGATAAAGGAGGCAACCTAGCCGAAAAGCTAAAAAAAGCTGAAAATAACCTACCAAAAAATGCCATAAAAAGAAGGCGAAAATTAAAACCCACAGGCAATATTGCCGTTTTTAACGACCTCCCGGTCGAGTCTAATTATATCCAAAAAATTAGTAAAATTGCAACAATTAGATACGCCTCAAAATGGCTAAATGCCGTTTCTGCAGAAGTTAATCTTGAGGATATTGAACAATTGCGTAGCTATTCTTTTGTAAAAAGAATTACTGGCGTAAGAAAAATAAAAGCAGCCACAGCAAGAGGAGTTAAATCAATTAATTTGCAAAATAAATCTTTATTTTCGGCAAATACTACACTTTATAACCTCAATTATGGCAGCTCCTTAAAACAGCTAGAGCAAATAGGTGTCCCCGAAATTCACGATCTCGGATTTACTGGTAATGATGTGATTATATGCGTATTAGATGCAGGTTTCAATAACTTGGAACACGAAGTGTTTGCCAGCCTAGACACCATTGCAAGCTATGATTTTGTAAACAACGACCCCAATGTTGATGACCAAAATATAGACATGGGAACAGGCAACCATGGTACAATGACCCTTAGTACTTTGGGCGGATTTGCCCAAGGCGAGTTGATAGGGACGGCTTACGGAGCAAAATTTATTTTAGCCAAAACCGAAAATACAGATTCCGAAACGCTTGCCGAAGAAGATGCTTGGGTAGCCGCCATGGAGTGGGCAGAAAGTAATTATGGCCCCGATATTAGCTCCACTTCATTAGGTTATGTTGGGTTCGATAATGGCTATATCTATGATACACAAGAGTTAAATGGCGAAGTTTCTGCCATCTCAATAGCCAGTGAAGCTGCTGCTGCTATTGGTATTGTGGTGGTGCAATCGGCAGGTAATTCGGGGCAAGGCAGCCCAACAACTATTGGTGCACCTGCCGATGCGGATAGCACGCTAACCATAGGGGCAGTAGATAGTTTAGGCACAATTAGCACTTTCAGTTCGATAGGCCCTACGGGCGATGGGCGAATTAAGCCCGACCTTATGGCAATGGGTACTGCTGTTTACGTTGCAGATGTTACAGGCAATACTTATCGCCGAGCCAATGGCACTTCTTTTTCTTGCCCAATTGCCGCTGGAACGGTAGCTTTGCTTTCGGAAATGGCACCAACGGCAAATAACGTTCAACTTATTGAGGCCTTAAAAATGAGTGCTTCCAATGCCAATACACCCGATAATTATTATGGCTGGGGGCTAATAAATTTGCCTGCGGCATACCATTGGCTAATTAATCCGCACATTTACCACAGCCCCCATGAAAATGTTACCGAAACGGCCTTGCCATTTATTATTGAGGCGGAAGTAAAATCCTCCTATGCACCGATATTATCTAACCCAAAGTTGTTTTATCGAGTTAATTTAGGGGCATGGCAGCAAGTGGAAATGGCAAGTACTTTTGACCAGTTTTATATGGCTGAAATTCCTGCTCCAAATGAAAATTCTGAAATTGAATATTATTTTCAAACCGAAAATGAAAATTCGGAGGTGAAATTGCCTAGTGATGCTCCAAATACGGTCTATTATTTTACTGCTGGTTTACCCATTAGCGGCATATCACACCTTAAGTATAACGATATTAGTATCTTCCCCAATCCAACGTCTAAATTTGTAACGTTTAAATTTAGACACCCAAAAGCCGAGATTTTAATATACTCTTCAACGGGGCAGCTAGTTTTAGAACGCCACACTTCTTCAATCTACACTATAAGTGTAAAGTCATGGAAATCAGGTGTGTATTATGCTAAGGTTAAAACTGGGGGAGAAGTTTTTACGCAGAAATTTGCAGTTATACATTAGCGATTTTGTTCGGGACAAGTTCTCTGTTGCCATCGAAAATGGAAAATTTAGAATGCCCACTACCCAACTTTCGTAAGCGAATTTGTACAGGAATCCTATCTTTTAATGCCTGAACATGGGAGATAATACCAATAGTTCGGTTGGTTTGTGCTTGCAAATTTTCTAATGCTGTAAGGGCAGTTTCTAAGGCATCAGCATCTAGTGTGCCGAAGCCTTCATCTATAAACAGGCAGTCTATTTTTGTGTCTTTGCCTGCCAAATCGGACAGCCCAAGTGCCAAAGCTAGGCTGGCCATAAAACTTTCGCCACCCGAAAGGGTTTTTACAGACCGCTCTGAATCAGCCAAGTAGGTGTCAATAATTACAATTTCGTTGTCCGAAGTTTTAACTTTAATTTTATAGCGGGGGTATAATTTTTCCAAATGCTTATTGGCCAGTTTAACCAGCTGTATAAGGGTAAGTCCTTGTGCAAATTTCACATATTTTTTACCTTCGCTATCGCCAATATATTCTGCAAGGGTCGCCCATTTTTGGTATTCCACTTTTTGGTTTTTGATTGTTTTTAAAAGGGCATCGCTATTTCGCCGCTTTTCTTTTTCGGCTTTAAGCACTGCCGAAATTTCGCCATCTCTTTTAGTGCTAGTCGAAATTTTCTGCTCTATATTTTGGAGGTCTAATTTTAAGTCTTCCTCTTTTTTTTCAGCGTTTGTTAGTTTTAAAAGAGCTTCTATTTTTATTTTATTTTCTGCAAGTTTTGTTGATATGCTGATTAATTCTTTTTCATTTTTGTTTTTTTTAAGCTCAATTATATTGCAGGTTTCTGGGGACAAAATAGCCTGTTCTGCTTGGCTAATATCTGCCAGTCCTAGCGACTGAATTTTAGTGAGTAAAATAGTCTGAATTTCACTTTTCTTTAAATTATCGGCTTGTTTTTCTGTAATTAATTCTTTGATTTTATTTTTTGTATTTGTTTGATTTTCATAGAGTTTGCTTAATTTTAATGTAATGTTGCTCACTTCTTCGGTTGCTTTTTCAATGCTTGCTCGAATATATTTTTCAGCACTTACTACGGATAAGTTTGCTTTGTCCTGCTTGGCTTTAAAAATAGAGGAAAGGCATAGTTGGTAGTGGTTTGTACTTTGCTGTAAATCATTAATATTTAGTTTTTCTTGCAAAATATCTTTATCTAAATCAGCACTAATGAGGTTGGCCTGTTCCTTTTTTTCGTTGATAACTAGTTCATTTTCAGTTATTGAGTTCGTTATTTGGGCATCGGTGGTACTTGCCAAGATAAATTGATTATTGTGTGTTTTTAGAGTTGCAAGAATATTTTTATCGCTGGCTAAATAGTCCGAAAATTTAGAAATTAGCATTTGAAATTCTTGCCTTTTAACCTGTGCAACTTTTACCGCTTCAAGCGAATAATTAAGTGCTGAGATTGTGCCTTTTAGCTTAGTTATTTCATACCTAGCTTGCATCACCGCCTTTAATACTTTTCCATTTTCTTTTATCCTAACTTTTTGATTTTCAATAGTTGATATATTTTCAGGCAAACAAGTGAATGAATTTTTAGTGTTTATAGTGCTAAATTTCTTAAATAAATCTTCTGTTTTTACTTTTAAATTTTTAATATTTTGCTGCTCGTTTTTAGTGTTTGCGTCAAGGGTTGATATTTCTTTTTCTAGCTTAGAAATATCAGCAAGCTGTTTTTTTTCTGCCTTTTCTGCCTTTTCTATTAGTGCTTTGGTTCTGTTTTTATTTTCTGTATAATGCTCTTTATAAGGGTGTTCCAATGCTCCGCATAGAAAACAGGGTGTGTTTTTTTCTAATTTTAAGCGGGCATCTTTAAAGCTACTTTCCATATTTTCTCTATCCTTTCGGATATTTAATTCTTTGAGTTGTAACTCTAAAATTTGCATTTCATTTTTATTTTTTTGCAGTAGCTCTTGGTTTACAGATTTATTTTTTAGTGCCTGCTCATATCTGGTTTCAGACTCAATAATTGCGGTTTTATTTTCGTCTATTTCTAATGCAAAACGCTTCAGGTTTTCAAGTTCCTGAAATTTGGCTTTTAAATTTTGTAACTCTTCTAAAATTACATTATCATTATGCTCCGATGCTGCCGCTTTTGGTGCTAAGTGCTTTATCTTTGCTTTTTGTATGTTCAGTTCTTCGGTAATGTTTTTAGTCCAAAATTCATAATCAGAAAAGGGAGTTAGCACATTAAATCTTATTTTTTCGGATAGCTTTTTCAGTTCATTTTTAGCACTTTCTTCAGTGGTGTTTTTTGCGGTCTCTCTATCAGCAATTAGGGGTAAAATTTCAGGAAGTTCTTTTAATAAAGTGTTTTTTTCCAGATAATCGCTAGTGGTTTCTTTCTCTTTTTTTAAGGCAAGCAAGCTTGTGGTAAGTCTTTCTATGGTCGAGTTGAGCGTTTTAAGGGTTTCTTTTTTAGTACTGATTTTATTCTCAATAGTAGAGATTATGGCTTTTTTAGTATCTATTTCCGTTAGTAGCTCTCTCGCTTTTACGATGCTAGGGTTTTGCCTAGTTTCAAAATCATGCTTTAAAAAAGCAGCCGTTTTTTTTGCCGCTTCAAGCGCTGTATTAAGGTTTGAAATGGATTTTTCTAAATCTGTTGCCTTATTAGCAAGTTGTGCTTTAAGCAGTTTCGCTTCTGAAATTTTAGCTATAAGTCCTTTTAATTGGGTTATATTCGATTTTAAGGGCAGTGCTTTTTGGTGTAATTCTAATTTTTTAATTTGCGGATTTAGCTCGTTTTTTGCTTTTTCTAGTACTATTAACTCTACTTCATTTTTTTGTTTTTCGTTTGTTAATTCTAAAATTTGCAGCTTTCTGCTAATAAAAGTTCGTAATTCCTTAGCTGATTTATTTAAGTTCGGAAGTGTGGTTTCAATTTGCTTTTTTTCGAGCTCTTGGCTGGTAATTTCATCATCTTCAAGTAAATTAATTCCAGATAATTGAACCTCTAAACTGCTTAGTTTTAGTTGTTCCTCTTTTTTTCTTTCAAAAGAAGCCTTGCCAATTTTTCGGTAAATATCAGTACCTGTAATTTTTTCTAGCAAGGCACTTCTTTCATTAATACCTGCTTTTAAAAACTTGGCAAATTCGCCCTGCGAAAGTAAAACGGATTTAGAAAACTGCTCAAAATCCAAACCAATTATTTTTGTATTTTCGCTAGGCACTTGGCTTTTTTTCAAATCCATAATAACGCCTTCGGCATTAGAGATTTCCATTTTATAATCCTGCAAAACGCCCGAGCTTTTTGTCCTGTGGATTTGCCACCTCGACCGGTAAAATTTCCCCTTCGAGAGGTACTCAATTTCGGCAAAAGCCGCCAAAGCATTATTGGTAATAATTGAGCCATGATTAGCAATTTCACCCTTTGAAACCTTCCCAGAACGGGGGGTTTGGTTATAAAGGGCTAAGGTAATGGCATCTAAAATAGTGCTTTTCCCGGAGCCAGTTGCCCCCGTAATTGCAAAAATTCCGGTGTCTATAAAAGGGCTTTGCTGAAAGTCAATAATATGTTGCCCGCCTAGGGAGTTTATATTTTGGAAATGAAGTTTTAGTATTTTCATCTATTGGTTTAATTTTAATAGTTGTTTTTTTTAGGTTTAAAGTTGGAGTGTGAAAATGCTAAAAATTAAGCACCAAACTCAACCGCAACCCATATTTTGCAACCTCTGGGTTCTCGTTGTGGGTGAGTCGCCAAATAACATCGGCACGGAAAAATGTGAGTATATTTTCGAGCCCAGCACCCACCTCCATATATGGGCTTGATACATCGGAGAGTGAACCGGGGAATGTAAATTCGTCTCTGTTTTTGGTTGATAATTGCCCAATTACTCCTTTGGCATAAGCTACTTCTCGCATTTTTAGTTTTCTAATTACAGGTATTTTATTCAGAAATAAGCCCTGAAAATGATGCTCGGCGTAAAAGCCAACATATTCGTCGCTGGCAAATTCGTAGAGGTACATCATGTTGTAAGAGTAGGGGTCAAAAATTAAAGTTTCGTTGCCTTCGTGCAATTTTAGGAGTGGAAATGGCACATTGCCCCAAATTTTCCCTGCCTGAAAACCATAATTTAACTTGCCTAGTGGACCAAGGAAAAATTTATGCTCGAAAGAAAGCTCTACTTTGGTGTATTCATAGTCGCTATAATTTTCCAGCGGAAAACCGTAGGTTACATTTATGCTTGTAACAGGGAGGCGTGTGCCTAGCGAAACTCGGCTAAATGTGGTTTCCATAAACTCCTCGCTAAATGCAATACGTAGCCCTGCAGCAATTTCCGATTCTTTGAGGTGGCTAAGGGGTAGTTTGTTCTTTATAAATTGAATTTCGCCAGTGGGGCTAAGTTCCCTTTGCCTTAGTTCTAAATTAAAAGTTAGCCCTTTTCTCAAATCCCGTTCTAGGTTTATTCTGAAATTTTTCTGAGAAAGCAACTTGTTACTATCGGTTCGGCTAAGCAAAACGGCCATTATGTTGTGCTGGTCGAAGGCATTTGGGCTAAGCCCAAGTTGGATTAAATCTTTTTCGTATTGGATTTTTATTTTTGTCCAGTAGTTGGAGTATATTTTGTATTCGCCACCAAATCCGTACTTAAATTTTTTGTCGAGCGTGCCATAGGCAAGGTAGCCGTTTAGGCGAATATCTTTGCTGAAAGAGTAGCCCGTTTGCCCGCCTACTCGGAAGCGATGTCCTTCAATGGCGTTGGTGCTGTAGGTGTTTCCAAAGGGGCCATACTCGAACCAACCAAATTCGTAATAGCCTGAGGCTATTAATATTACAAAGTCGCTGATGGTTCTAAATGCGGGTACGTTCTGAATGGAGTCGGCAACGGTATATATGTTTTTTTCTTTGCCAGATAATTCGGCATGGCGATTTTCTGTCCAATATGTGGAGTCTTTTTTTGTGGCATTTTTTTCGGTGATTATTTCTCTTGGGTTGCCTTTTTTAAAGAATCCTTTGGGATATATTTGGTTGATTTTTACATTTTTTCGATAGGTATTTTTCTTACCTAAAAAACCAGATGTCTTGCTCGAAATATTAAAATCTATAAATAATTCTTCTTCCACAGGAAACCAAAGGCTATCGTCTATGGCTTCAAATTTATGTTTAAAGTGTAGGTTTTGAATGAAATCTACATTGGCATTTTTGTCAATTCTTGCAGTTATTTTTTTTACTGCAAAGGAGCTATCGGCAATCCACATATCGCCACGAAAAGTATATTCGTGTTTTCGTTTGGGCTTAAAAGTCATCTGGTAGCACCAATTATTGCCGATAAACATGCTGTCGGTGAGGTAATATTGGTAAACCAAAAGCCCGTTAATGGCTACTGGGCTTACAAATTGCTTGTCCACCAGCTGGATATAATTGTCGTACACATTGATATTGAGGTACATTTGCCCCGAAAATTTGGAGATACTCTCGTTCTCGAAACCTGAAAATTGAGTGGCTTTTATTACTTCTTTCCGACGTTTGGGGCGGCGTTTAAAGTAGTAGTCTGAAAGGGTTTCGGAAATCATTACGGGCAAATAAGTTTGCCCAGTAGAGGCAGAAGTATCAATATTACTTAAAACAAACTTAAATTGTTTCATAAATTTTAAGTCCTTCATTTGGCTGTCGATATTACTAATATCGAGTTCCATTTTATTGTACTGTTCGTAGCTGTAGGTTTTGTATCGCTCGGGGTTGTTACGTTTGCGGTTGCGTGTGATGTTTTTAAACATGGCAACGGCTGGGTTTATGCTTACATCTACAACAATTTCCTCCATATTTACAAGGTCTTGTTCTAGCTGGCTATTTATTTCTGTATAGCCATTTCTATTTACTGTAATGGTGTCGTTTACATAGCCAATGCAGGAGATAACTACGGTGTCTTGTTTTACTCTGGCTTCCAAGAAAAATGCACCCTCAAAATCGGTAATTGTGCCTGAAGATGTACCTAAAAATGTAATACTTACAAAGGGAATTGCCTCTTTTGTTTTAGTATCAACAACAGTACCTCTTATTTTTGTAACTTGGGCAAAAAGTGTTGAAAATGAGTAAGTTGTTAGGATTAAAATGAGTAAATATTTTTTCATACTGTTGGGGGTTGGAAGAACTGGTCTTTAATCGGATTGGTAAGTTTTATGAAAAAAATCGTTGCCTTTCAAACTCGTTTTTTTGAGGGTAATCCTGCTTTTGTAATTGGCAAAATAGCCAATTTTATTGCCTTTTACTTTGCATTTTTTTAGCATAATATTTCTACAATCTTTATCCAAATTAAACAGGCTATAGTTAGTAACATTAATCTTTAAGCCAAACTCGCCTATCGAATTATTGGTAATTGAGCACTTTTTGTAAGTGAAATTTTGGCAATTTTCTAAAATAATTAAATCAAATTGCTGGTTATCGTAAAATTTACATTTATTAAAAGTTACATTTTTACTGTTGGTTGCAGTCATTATATAATAGGTGCATTCTTTTATAGTCGTTTTATTGGCAACAAAATTTTCGACATTGGTGAGTTCTACGCCTACTGTTCCGCTGCCGTATAATACATTATTTTTAAGTGTGATATTTTTGCAATTAGTAAAGGCAAAAACCCCCCCAGTGCAGTAGCCTCTTTTGGGGCCATGCCCAGCTGTAATGTTCTCTATTACAATATTTTCGCAATTTTTAAAAATTAGAACAAAGCCATAAGCAGGCTCAGTTATTAGCTGGGATTTTTTGCTCCTGCCTTTAATTATTAAGTTTTTAATATTGCTGATAACCAGCTCTTTACCATCGTAGCACTCTTGTAGGCTGGTGTTGCCAGAAGTTTCTACAAGTTTAGATAAGTGAAAATCAAGCTCATCTAAAACGATTGTTTTATCAGAGCCAATGGCCTTTACAAATGCTTCGACTGTTTTTACAGTTTGTGCGTTTACAAAGTTTGAAAGAAGAAAACTAATGCCAATTAAAAAAGTAATTTTTTTCATGAAATTATGCTTTTTTTTGCTTAAAAGTCCAAGTAAAATAAAATTCTGAAACCACATCTCCCGCTTTATCAATGCCCACTGATTTGGCTTCTATAGTAACGCCTTCGCCGGTTTTTATGCACTCCTCTACCGCATCATGAAATTGCTTGCCATCGTTGCAAGTAAAGGTGATTTTTGAAGTCGCTTTTTTTACAAAATTAGCCTTCATATCAAAAACCAGCATTGAAATTCGAGGCTTTCGCCACGATGTTTCTGCCAAAGCCAATGCTCCAGTAGAAAGTTCTGCCGCCATAGCTTGCGAAGCAAAATACATCGAGCGAAAAGGGTTTTGCGTTAAAAATTTGAAGGGGATAGTAACAACGGCTTTTTCTTCGGTAATTTCGGGCAACCTTAGCCCTGATAAATAGGCTATTGGTAATTTTTTTAGTAAAAAAAAACGAAACTTAAATTGGCTTCTTAGTGTGGCTCTAAATTGTTCTGCTTTCATGCTTATTTTGTTTTGTCTTTTGGTTCTTTCTGGTCAAAGTAACTGTCTATTGCGACTAAAATTGAGGCTTGTAAGTCCTTTTTTTGCCCTTTCGTAATTTGTGGTACAAGGTTTTCTTCTTCGTTTTTTGTCAGGTAAGATACTGTGGTGTCTAGCACTTTGGCTATTTTTATAAGCGAGGGGACACTATAATTATTATAATCCTTACGGGCAAGCATTACACGCAAACTTACTGTTGGGATATTTGTTTCCCTTGCCAACTGGGCAACAGACCACTGCTTTTCATTGCGAAGGGCTTGTATTTTTTCAGTAATATTCATAGGAAAAGAATTTGGTGAGAATAAAAAAGGGGCAATTTCGGCAAGAAATTATCTGCGAAGTTATAAAAAAATATAAAATAAAGCAATTTATTTTATACTATAGTTAGAGGTTTCTTGATTTCCTATCGCATTTTTACAAAAAACGCTTTAAAATTTCAGGAGTCGGTACCATGCACGATTCTTTTTTCCCGAACCAGCGATAGCGGTTTTTAGCTATAAAATCATAACTTAGATTTCTTAAAAACTTAGGTATCCAAACCAGTAAATAAAATAAAATTGTAAAACGTGGTATTTTTTTCAGAACTTGTAAAGCGGCATTCGATTTTTGGTACACCTTATTATTATCCACCAAAATAAAACTGTTAAATTGTTTATTTGGAAGTTTATATTTTGCAAGCAAACCCTGTCCCTTCTCCGATTGTAAGGCACAGAATAAAAAAACTTCGTTTTTATCGTGCCGAATTATAAACTGCACTGCACTATTACACAGGTTGCAAATCCCATCGAATAAAACAACTGGCTTTGTTATCATTTTTCAAAAATATAAAATTAAATTTGATATTCTTTTATTCCTTATTAAATTTGTCGGCAATAAAATTAAAAGTAATTGTAAAATGGTAACAGATATACAAGAATTAAACGAGAGAATCCAAGCCGAAAGTTCATTTGTAGAGCTTATCCGCATGGAAATGAAAAAAGTAATTGTATGGCAAGAACACCTGACTAACAGCCTCCTGATTGGCTTACTTTCTGGTGGGCATATTTTGCTAGAAGGTGTACCCGGATTGGCAAAAACCTTGGCAATAAATACATTATCTACAATTATTGATGCCAAATTTGCCAGGATACAATTTACGCCCGATTTGCTCCCGGCCGACCTGCTAGGAACAATGATTTATAGCCAAAAAAGCGAAGGCTTTGAGATAAAAAAAGGCCCCATTTTTGCTAACTTTGTATTGGCAGACGAGATTAACCGCTCGCCAGCAAAAGTACAAAGTGCACTTTTGGAAGCCATGCAAGAGAAACAAGTAACCATTGGCTCTACCACCTTTAAACTCGACCAGCCATTTTTGGTAATGGCAACACAAAATCCTGTGGAACAAGAAGGTACATACCCACTGCCTGAAGCACAGGTCGATAGATTTATGCTAAAAGTGATAATAAATTACCCTAAAAAGGAAGAAGAACAGCTAATTGTAAGGCAAAACTTAGCAAAAACATTTCCTACTGCCAACACAATTCTTACGGCAGAAAGCATAATAAAAGCCCGAGAGGTGATGAAAGATGTTTACCTTGACGAGAAAATTGAAAAGTACATTGTAGATATTGTTTTTGCAACTCGATTCCCTAATGATTATGGATTAAAACGATTTGCCGATATGATTTCTTTTGGAGCATCGCCACGGGCAAGCATAAATTTGGCGTTGGCCGCCAAGGCATACGCCTTCATCAAGCGGAGGGGCTATGTAATCCCCGAAGATATTCGTGCCGTTTGCCACGATGTGCTTCGCCACAGAATTGGGCTAACTTACGAGGCCGAAGCAGAAAACGTATCTTCCGAAGAAATTATATCTGAAATATTAAACACCATAGAAGTGCCATAAAACGGGCAAGAAAAATAGTTTTCGATAAAATAATAGAGATAAATTTATAGAAATAGACATTTTTGGCAATAGCTAGATGTGAAAAATAAAAAGATGCCAGAAGTAGGACAGTACAGCAACCTAGTTGCAATAAGAGAAACAGATTCAGGAATGTATTTAGATGCTGGCGAATTAGGCGAAATACTATTGCCCGGGAGGTACTTCCCACCCCGATTTTCGCCCGGCGACGACCTGGAAGTTTTTATATACAGAGATTCCGAAGACAGGCTAGTAGCCACAACCTTAGAACCTTACGCCAAAGCTGGCGATTTTGCCCTGCTCAACTGCAAAGCCACCACAAAGTTCGGGGCATTCTTAGATTGGGGCTTGCCCAAAGACCTACTTGTCCCCTTTCGGGAACAAAAAGAAGATATGCAAGAAGGCGAAGCCTACTTCGTTTATGTTTACCTAGACGATGAAACAGGACGACTTGCTGCCTCCTCCAAAGTAGATAAATTTTTGGATAATATCCCACCTGAGTATCAGGAAAATGAAGAAGTGAACTTAATTATTTATGCAAAAACAGACTTGGGCTACAAAGCAGTAATCAACAATACGCACGTGGGTTTACTTTTTCATAGCGATGTTTTAGGCAAAAAACCAATACGAGGCAAAACAATAAGAGGCTATATATTAAAAGTTAGAGAGGACGGAAAAATAGATGTCCGCTTACAAAAAAGTGGTTTTGCTAATATGGATAGCTTCTCTAAAACCATAATGGAAATACTTGCTCAAAACGAAGGCTTCTTGGCCATTGGCGATAAAAGTAGCCCTGATGCCATTTTTAGTACTTTCGGCATGAGTAAGAAAAACTTTAAAAAAGCAGCAGGTAGCCTCTATAAAAAACGACTTATTTTAATTGAAAAAGGGGCAATAAAAATGGTATAAAAATAACCGACTGGATATAATAAAAGCTAAAAAAAAAAGGTTTTAAATATACGGATTACTACCTTATGCCTTTACGATACTATATGATGAGAAACTTTACCATTACTTTACTACTTAGTTTTATTTTTTCAGGAAACCTAGTTGCTCAAACAGAGTGGAAATGGGACTCTCACAACATTGCATTCTCTACTCCCGAAAATTTTAAAGTATCCACCAACAACGATAACATTTTCCAAGCCGAGAACAATGAAATATCGCTAACCATTGCACCTTGGCAAGACAAAGCGGTGAACGATGCTACCATAGTTGATGCCCTTGTAAAATTAGCTGCCGACATGGCCTACGACGATATAACCGATGCCAGAAAACTAGCATTTGAGAAATTCTCGGGCTACGGAATTAATGGCAAAAAAGGGGAGGATAATGCGGCCATTTTAATTCTAATTAATACAGAAAGTAGCTCGAATATTGTAGTTATTATTGCCTATAGCGTTGCAGCAGAAAAATCAGCATCTGAAATTTTAAGCAGTTTGCATTCTATAAAATAGTAAAACTACGTATAAAAAAATACGACTAAATATGCAACTATTTCCTTATAAAGGGTCATAGTAAAGCAAATTTACAAGTTAAGTTTTTTTATTAAAAAGTTGTTATTAAATAGCTTTCTTTATAGCTTTGCATATCATATAAAAACAAATTTATAACTTTTACAATTAAAAACTTATGAAGAGAATTACATTTATCATTTTACTATTTACAACAATAAGCGTTACTGCCCAAACAGAATTGCATACTGACAACCTTATAGCTAATGCCGGAGGGGGGGTAAGAGTAACCGAAATACACGCAAAACCAGTATCTGCAAAAGGCTCTATTTATTATTATGATTATTACCTCCCGGGAGGTTTTACACTATACTCTGGCGAAGTATTTTCAAAGGCAACTATTCGCTACAATTTAAAAAATCAAGTTGTTGAAATGCAGCTAACAGATGGTACAGTAAAAAAAGTAGGGATAGGCGACATTGCTAAATTAGATATTTCAGGAATACAGTTCGTCAATTGTGCTGGCTACAAAGATGCAGATGCAGGCACTGGCTTCTTTGAAGTTATAGCATCTGGTAAAGCCAAGCTACTAAAAAAAACAGATTTGAACTTGTTAGATGCCAATTATAATGCAGCTTTGGCCTCGGGTTCTAGGGCGGCAACTTATGTTAAAAATACAAAATACTTTGTTGAAACCGATAATACTGTGAAACCTTTTAAGCCAAGAAAAAGAAAAGTGCTAAAATTGTTTCCAAGTAAAAAAGCAGAATTAGCAGCATTCATAAAAGAACATAAATTAAAAGTTAGAAAAGAAGCCGATTTAGCAAAAGTATTCGACTACTACAATTCGTTATAAATTATACAAATAGAAACAGTAAAAAGCCTACTTTTGTAGGCTTTTTTATTTACAAAAAAAAGGTGAAATACTTCCCATTTATATGCCTTGCCCTAACGCCTATTTTACTGCTTTCGCAAACCATAGAAGAAACCCAAAAATATGCCCACGCCCTTTTTCAAAATAAAAATTATGCAGCAGCCTTAAAACAGTCCGAGCGAGTAATTTTTTTCTCCGATACTAATATAAATGTCTCCATTTTTGCCTTGGCAGGAAATAGTGCTTTTGAGCTAAGCCGTTTTCAGCTGGCTTTTGAGTACTACGAAAAATCTGTTTTCTTTGCAAAAAATGATAGCCTAAAAAACGATTTTAGGCTAAGAAAAGCAAAATGCAAAATGGCATTAAAAAGCTATGATGCTGCCCTAAACGCACTAGAAAAAATACCATCTTCCAATAACTTACTACTCGCCCGAAGAGTCCTTTTTTATAAAGCAGTATGCTACTTTGGCAAAGACAACTACAAATTAGCCGAAGAGCATTTTTTGCAACTCATACCAAAGGGAACAAGCGAGCATCAAAAAATTAAAGCCATTTTTGCAAGGCAGCGAAAGTTTAAACACCCCAAAGACAAAACCGCCATCTGGCTTAGTGCCATACTCCCCGGAGCAGGGCAATTATATGCTGGCGATTTTCGGAATGCCCTCAATTCGCCCACTTTACTCGCCATTATAGCCTACTCCGGAGTTCGTGTTGCTACTACTTACTCCATTTTTGATGCCATTATTGCAGTATTTCCGTGGTACTGGCGATACTACATGGGTGGTATTCAAGAGGCCAAGTTTGCGGCTCAGCAAAAAAGAAACCATCGGAAAGAAGCCGCTTTTGCAAAAATTATTTTGCAAATAGAAAGGGCTAAAAAATAGGCACTTAAAAAACAGTCGAAAATTTACTCTTTCTGCTAAAATTGTATATTTTTACAAAATACTTAGATGGAACTAACGCTTTATAGAATTAGTAGTACCTCAAATTTAACTTTTAAAACATCTACCTTATGAAATCGAAATTAACAACTGCAAGCCTCATTTTATTTAGCATTTCAATATTCTTTTCCTGTGGGAAAAAAATGCGAGCTAGCTCTTATGAAGGCAGCCTATGGACAGTATCAACCATTGATATTGAAAACAATAAAAAAAGCGAAAAGCTAGATGCCAAAACACTTGTTGCCGAATTGCTCAAAAATACAAGCCTACGCCTTATGCCCCAAGGGCAATATGCTATGACCTATGGTACTGTAAACGAAGTGGGGACTTGGGAAGCTACAAATGGGATTCCTACATCATTAACTTCAAATTATGCCCGAAAATGGGAAATATCCAACTTTACACCAACGACTTTATCCCTCTCTTCTAAAAACAGCATTGGTACAATTAAATTTTCGTTTAAAAAGTCTAATTAGGGCTAATAAAAGGGCTAACCTTAAAATAGAATATTGTATAATCTGCTGGTTTGTAGGTTATTATAGTTTTGTGTAAATGCAGGAAACAAAAAACACAAAAAATGTTTCTTGGTGTAAACTATTTTTATACATTTGCAGCGTGGACGAGAAATTGAAAAATATACTAGATACAATGTGCGATATTTACAGAAAATATGGCATAAAAAGTATAACCATGAACGATGCTGCACGAGAAAATGGCATTTCTAAAAAAACACTCTATAAGTATGTGAGCGATAAAGCAGACTTAGTAAAAAGTACCACTCGTTATGGTTTTGAAAAGCACATTTCCCAAATGAACGCCATCTCAAAATCATCAAACTCTGCAATTGAAGATTTTTTCGAACTTTATAAAGTTATAGGAATAATAATGGCAGAGTACAACCCAGCTATAGATTATGATATGGCAAAATATTACCCTCAAATTTTTAAAGAAATGCAAGCCACTAAATCTAAAATGGTTTATGATTTTACATTTCAAAACTTAGAAAAAGGGATAAAATCGGGGGTTTATATTGCAGATTTAGACAAAATTCTTATTGCCAAGCAACAGGCACTGCTTATCTCTAGTACAATTGATAACAAAGTAGTTTCCTACAAAGACTTCTTGAATAAAGCGGCTGTTATTACCCGATTTACTTACCATCTTAGGGCAATTTGTAATACCAAAGGCTTAAAAATATTAGAGCAAAAACTCAACGAACTAAAAATATTGAGCAAATAGCATAAATTTAGAATATATCAGGGTAAAAATAAAAATTAGATAAAAATAATGAGAGCAAAAATAGTTTTAAGCATAATTATAACCATGGGGCAACTTTCTTCTTTTGCCCAAAACGACTCAATAAATTTTGAAAAATTGACTCTAAAAGCAGCCCAAAATTACGCCATAAAGCACAATGCCGAAACAAAAAATGCCGCAATTGACATCAAAATAGCAAAACAACAAAAGTGGGAAACCACCGCAATGGGCTTGCCACAATTCTCTATAAAAGGCAGCTACCAATACATTTTTGATGTGCCAGTAATGGAGCTACAAGCCATGACGTTTATACCCAACCCTGCCGACCCTAATAACCCGTTTAACCATACCCATGGTGTTTCTACAGCAGAGCTAGAACTCGGCAAAGAGTCCTCGGCAACGGTAGATTTTACAGTCAGCCAACTCCTCTTTAGTGGCGAATATATCGTCGGGCTGAAAGCCGCAAAAATATACATGAACCTTTCCCAGAAAGGTTTGCAAAAAAAAGAACACGAAATAAAAGAAAATGTAGCAAAAACCTACCACCTTATATTAATCGCCGAAGAAAGCCTAAAAGTACTAGACTCTGTACAAGTAAACTTGGAAAAATTACTCAACGAAACAACACAACTTCAAAAAGCAGGCTTTGCAGAAAATACCGATGTACAGCAACTGGCCTTAAATGTAAAAAATGCCGAAAATTCAATAATCTCATTCAAAAAGCAAAAAGCAGTACTTTACCGCTTGCTAAAATTTCAGGTAGGTATTGCCGCTAACCAAGAAATAAAACTAGAAGCCAACCTTTCGGACATTGCTAAAAATGCCGAAACGGCATCGCTTGCAGCGAACAACTTTAACCCCGCAAGCACGCCAGATATGCAGCTTCTTGAGGTACAAGAACAACTCTCCGAGCTTACATTACAGCGAGAAAGAGCTACATTTTTACCATCAGTATTTGCATTTTATAGGCATCAAGAACAAATTAATGCCGCTGCATTTAACTTCAACCCGCCAGATGTAATCGGAGTTACACTAGAAATACCCGTTTTTAGTAGCGGGAAACGCTGGTCGCGCGTGCAGCAAAAAAAGTTGGATTTGATAAAACTTCAAAACTCTAAAAACCAAGCAGAACAGGGTTTAAATCTAGAGTTTTTGCAAATACAAAGCGACTACTTAGCAGCTGCAAGTACGCTTTCTAACCAATCAGAAAGCAAAGCACTCTCAAAGCAAATTTATGAGAATACGCTAACTAAATACAAAGCAGGAACAGGGTCCAGTATGCAACTAACACAAGCCCAAACGCAATATTTTCAGTCCCTTTCGGGATATTACCAAGCACTAGGCAACCTGCTCGATAAGGAGGTGAAAATAAAAAGTTTATTAAATTTATACTAAGCACATGACCATTTTTTAAGGTAACAAAAATAGAATACTGATTACTATGACTGTTATGATAATTTATGATTTTTTTATCTGCAAAATCATAATAATTATAAAAAATAAG
>CAMZKQ010000096.1 GCA_947311265.1 uncultured Chlorobiota bacterium
AAAACGTTCCACTTCATCTTTAAAGAAAAGCCCCACCACCAAAACAGGCAACATAGATACCACAATAGTAAGTATATAGCGAGTTTCCTCGTTGTACTTAAATTTTAATGCCCCCTTTATCAAATCTAAAATTGTTTTTCTGAAAACAACAATCGTACTAAGCACAGTTGCACCATGTACAATCACAGTAAAAAGCATGTCCTCCTTTGCCGCAATACCTAAAATAGCTTTACCAATTTCAAGATGTCCGCTACTACTCACTGGCAAAAATTCGGTAAGTCCCTGTATAATTCCTAAAATAAGTGCTTCTAACCAAGTCATATTTTTTTATTTTAATCCAAATTAACACTACTCATAAAGTGCCTAAAATTAGTTATCTAAACATTTAAAAGAACAAAAGCCTTACAGAATATTCTGTAAGGCTCTGGTTTTAAAGCTCTTCCTCTAGGACTTGAACCTAGGACACCCTGATTAACAGTCAGGTGCTCTAACCAACTGAGCTAAGGAAGAATTTTAATGATTTGAAGAAATTGTACCGCTTTCTTACAAATGCGTTGCAAAAGTAATATGAAATCTCGAAAAAAAAAATATATTTGTAAAAATTTTATAATTTATTTAAAAATAAAACATGAGTTTAATTACAGTAGGAAGTGTTGCATTCGATGCAATTGAAAGCCCTTACGGGAAAACAGATAAAATCATTGGAGGTGCAGGCACATACATTACCCTTGCCACCTCTTATTTTGGCGCCAACCCAAAAGTAGTATCGGTAGTTGGAGGCGATTTCCCAAACGTAGCATTAGAAATGCTAAAAAACCACGGAGCAGACGTGGAAGGCATACAAATAAAAGCAGACGAAAAAACATTTTTTTGGTCGGGGAAGTACCACAACGACATGAACTCCAGAGACACCCTAGTAACAGAACTCAACGTACTAGAAAAATTTGACCCTATAATTCCTCGTAATTATCAAGATGCTGATTTCTTAATGCTCGGCAACCTTGCACCAACTGTGCAACGCACAGTTATTGAGCGACTTAGCCAACGTCCAAAACTTATCGTTATGGACACCATGAATTTCTGGATGGACATAATGCTCGATGAATTACTAAAAACAATTGCCCTTGTTGATGTGCTAGTTATCAACGATGAAGAAGCCCGACAACTCTCCGGAGAATACTCCCTAGTAAGAGCTGCAAAAAAGGTAATGGCAATGGGTCCTAAATTCCTTATCATAAAAAAAGGCGAGCATGGGGCATTACTGTTTCATAAAGACCAAATTTTTTCTGCACCAGCACTTCCACTAGAAGAGGTTTTTGACCCAACAGGGGCTGGCGATACCTTTGCAGGTGGCTTCATAGGGCACCTGCATAAAACAGGCGATATTTCTTTCGAGAACATGAAAACAGCTGTAATTATGGGGTCAGTAATGGCCTCTTTTACCGTAGAAAAATTTGGGACAGACCGCTTGCAATACCTTTCGCAAGAAGACATTGACAATAGGGTAGAAAAATTTGTTCAACTCACAAAATTCTCTTCATAAAGCCTTAAGCAAACCTATTCTAAAAGCGAAGGCTTGAATATTAGGCCTATTAGTAATTCAAGCCTTCGCCATAAGCTCATTTAAGCCACCCTCTTTTTAACTTTGTATTAGACACTCTTCCTTTTTATGAAACGTACCTCTAAAAAAAATATCCTGCAAAAGGAACAGAAAAAAAATAGCCCTAAGCAAAAAAAGAAAGTAATGCCTGCTAGCCCTCGAAAAAAAGAGCTAGAAAAAAAAGCAAGGGTCAAATTATTTGGCAAAAGTACTATTTGGCTACTTCTTGTAGCCATCGTCCTCACCGGATTTTTTGCATTCAACGCATTTTTTACATTAGAGTCCCTCTACTTTTTTAAAGATATTGGTAGCGATAGCGTAAACCAAGACTATCCTGCTTTAGTACATGTAAACAAACTGCAAGAAGAAGGTTTTGTTTCCAAATGGTCATTCTATAAAGGCATGGGGCAGAATTATTACAACGGCTTCCCTGCCGACCCCTACTCCATGCTAGTACGAGGAGCAGATTATATCGGCACAAAAACAATTGGCGAAAATTATCTCGTGTATGCCCGCTTTTTCAAAATCTTTTTTCTGAATATCTTATTTTCAGGACTCCTCTTTTTTGCCTACCTTAGAACATTAAGCATCAGTAGGTATGCCTCATTTATTGGCGGTTTTTTATTCGCCTTTTCAGGCTATTTGGTAATGGGTAGCACTTGGGGATTTGCTGGCGAAATTTTCAGAGGCGTATTTTTGCTTTTTGCCTTCGAGCAATTTATGCTAAAAAAACGATGGTATTTTCTACCCTTTGCCTTCGTTTTCCTTAGTGGCAATTTATTTAACCTCTATATATACGCCGTATTTTTACTCTTATATAGTATTTTTAGATACTACAACGAATTTGGACAAGAACTAAAAAAATTCGCCATATTCATGTCAAAAATTGCAGCACTAGGCATTCTCGGGCTAGGCATGAATGGCATAAACGCCCTTCGGGGTTTTATGAAAATGTTTTACAGCCCCCGAGTAAGTGGCAACGCCGGGCTAAAAGCCGTACTCGATACAGCCACAGAAAATGTCAGCGATTTTTCGCTGCAAAGTTCCTCCCTATTTCTCCGCCTATTTTCCAACGATATTTTAGGCAATGGAAGTGCCTTTAAAGGCTGGCACAACTACCTCGAAGCCCCAGCTTTTTATATTGGGCTAGCCACACTACTGCTTATCCCACAATTATTTATTTTTCTTAATAAAAAACAAAAAATAACGCATGCCATTTTTATAGGCATTTGGGCAATAGTAAGTTTCACCCCTTCGCTACGGCATGCTTTTTATCTTTTTTTAGGCAATTATTTTAGGATAGGTTTGGATTTTATTGTGCCAACAGTTATGCTTTTCTACGCTATTTTTGCACTTCATAATATCATCAAACATCAAAAAATAAATTTGCCCCTTTTAGGAGTTTCACTAGCCAGTTGGCTTGTCCTCCTCTTTTTCCCATATAGTACATTGCCAGCCAATGCAGTAAACCCTGTATTACAAAAACAAATAGCACTACTGTTGGTAGTACTAGCGGTCGTTTTATATTTCCTTACGGATAAAAAAAATGGAAAAATTGCCCAATACGCACTACTTGCCCTTATCGTTTTTGAAGGGGGCTACTTTGCCTATAAAACAAGCTCAGAAAGAAAAGCCTTTTCCAAAGCCGAATTTGAGTCCACAAAATTCGGCTACGCCGACGGCAGCCGAAAGGCGGTCAATTTTCTCAACACAAATGACCCCACATTTTTTCGTATCGAAAAAGACTACCAATCGGGCAATGCACAGCACGGTAGCCTCAACGACGGCATGGCACAGCAGTACTTCGGCACAACCAGCTACTCCTCTTTCAACCAGATTAACTATATTCGCTTTTTGGAAGAAATAGGGCTTATAAAAAAAGGCGACGAAACCGCAACACGCTGGTCAATCGGCTTACGAGGACGACCAATTTTACAAACTTTTGGCAATGTAAAGTACAACCTAAGCAATGCCGAAAAGCCTGATTTCTTACGCCTTGGCTTCGATTCTATTGCCACTTTTGGTAAAATTAAAGTCTTAAAAAACAGATTTGCCCTCCCCTTTGGCTACACTTACAATAAGTTTATTACCAAAGAAGAGTTTAACAAACTCTCCGCTTTTAATAAGCAACTTGCCTTCCTTAGTGCCTTTGTGCTAGAAAAAGAGTATTTTCAAGGCAATATTTCGCCCCAAATTACTGCGATTAGCAGTAAGGACACCAGCCGCTTTGTAGGCGAACGTTTTTTTAATTTTGAATTATACAAAAAATTTACAGACCATTTAAAAGCCGATAGCCTCAACATTACCAACTTTTCTCAAAGTAAAATTGAAGGTAATATAACACTTACAAAACCCAAATTGCTATTTTTCACAATTCCTTTTGATAAAGGCTGGCAAATTTCCGTAAATGGAAAAGATAAAAAATTATCCAGAGTTAATTTCGGCTTTTCGGGCATTCAGTTGCCAGCTGGCAAAAGCCAAATTGTGCTAAAATATGTACCGCAAAATTATTGGGTAGGAATAATTTTATCTATAAGTTTTAATCTTATTTTTTTATTAATTTTGGAACTTTGGTATATGAAGAAAAAACAGAGTAGCTCCAACCAATGAGAATTACAATAATAACAGCCACATACAACAGCGAAGCTACAATTGCAGATGCAATATACTCGGTAACCTCCCAAAGCTACTCGGATATTGAACACCTTATTATAGACGGAGATTCTACTGACAAAACACTAGAAGTAATTAACAGCACAAAAAATAGAGTAACTAAAATTATTAGCGAACCAGATAAGGGCATCTATGATGCCCTAAATAAAGGCATAGAAAATGCAACAGGCGAAATTATCGCCTTCCTACATGCCGACGATATTTATGCCAGTAGCAATTCTGTAGAAGCTATTATTGAAACATTAAAAACCAACAAAACAGATGCTGCTTACGCAGATTTGCAGTACATTTCTAAAAATAATACCAATACAATTATCCGCCACTGGACAAGTGGAGCATTTGCTTACAGTAAACTGAAAAAAGGCTGGATGCCCCCCCACCCTACTTTTTTTGTAAAAAAAAGTATCTATCAAAAATATGGTAAATTCGATACTTCGTTCAAAATTGCAGCAGATTATGACACCGTATTACGGTTCCTTGGGAAGGAAAAAATTTCGGTAGCCTATTATCCACAAGTACTTGTAAAAATGAAGCTGGGTGGCGAAAGCAATAAAAACATTTCTAATATCCTTAAAAAAATGAAAGAAGATGTACGTGCCTTGCGAAAAAATAAAATGGGCGGCTGGCATACTGTTTTTATGAAAAATATAACAAAAATTCCGCAGCTTTTTAAAAAGTAAAGCTTAAAAAAAGAGGAGCAATTAAATGATAGACCAACCCACCGTACAGCGGATACACGAAACCGCACAAGTTATAGAAGTTATCGGCGATTTTATTGCACTAAAGAAACGAGGTGTAAACTATCTTGGTCTATGCCCGTTTCACAACGAAAAAACACCGTCGTTTACCGTTTCCCCTGCAAAGGGGATTTATAAGTGCTTTGGCTGTGGCGAATCTGGCAATGCCGTGGGGTTTATTATGGCACACGAAAAATTGAGCTACCCCGAGGCACTAAAATATGTTGCAAAAAAATACAATATCGAAATTCAGGAAAAAGAACAAACCCCTGAACAGCAACAAGAACGCCGAGATATTGATAGCCTATATATCGTTACTGAATACGCCAAAAAGTTTTTTGTAAAAACTTTACACAACACCCCAGAAGGCAAATCTATTGGGCTAAGCTATTTTCGAGAGCGAGGGTTTCGGGAGGATATTATTAAAAAATTTGAGCTGGGTTGGAGCCCCGAAAAGCGAGATGCACTTACCAGCTCTGCCACCCAGGCGGGCTATAAATTAAAATTCCTTAGCAAGTCTGGGCTTTCGATAGTTAATACCGAAAAAAATTATAAGTTTGACCGTTTTGCTGGGCGAGTAATGTTTCCTATAAAGATGCTTTCGGGCAAAACTATTGCTTTTGGTGGAAGGACGCTAAAGCAGGATAAAAAAATTGCAAAATACCTCAATTCGCCGGAGAGCGAAATTTACCATAAATCTCGTGTATTGTACGGCATGTACCATGCCAAAAGCCAAATTGTTCGCCAAAATGAATGTATTATGGTCGAGGGTTATACCGATGTTATATCTATGCACCAAGCTGGTATTGAGAATGTTGTGGCATCATCAGGCACTTCACTTACCCAAGAACAGATACGTTTGGTAAAACGTTTTACCCGAAACCTCACTATTATTTACGATGGCGATGCGGCGGGGATAAAGGCCTCCTTACGGGGAATTGACTTGGTACTTGCCGAGGAAATGAATGTGAAAGTATTACTCTTGCCCGATGGCGAAGACCCTGATTCTTTTTCAAAAACCAAATTGCCAGAAGAACTAACTGCTTACATTGCCGAAAACCAACAGGATTTCATTAAATTTAAAACCAAACTGCTTTTGGCAGATGTGAAAAATGACCCTGTTCGTCGTGCACAATTGGTTACGGATATTGTGGCCTCGATTGCCGTAATTCCGAGCAGTATATTGCGGTCGGAATATGTCAAGGAGTGTAGTGCAATTCTTGATATTAGGGAAGAAGCACTGTACAGCGAAATTAAAAAACGCCTAAAAGGCAAGCTAGAAACGGCACAAAAAAATAAATCATACCAAAAATATACTTCTGCCCAAAAGGCAGAAAAAGAAAAAACGACACCTAACTACACCGAAAATTTACCCGCATTAAACGAACGGGCTTTAATTTACTTCTTACTCAACTTTGGTGATACTGTCCTTTTTCCTGCCGAAGAAAATAGTCCTGAAATGACTGTTGCTGAGTTTATTGTAGAGGAAGTTAATATTGATGAGTTGGAATTTATCAATTCAATTTATGCTACTGTTTTTAACTTGTATTCTGAATTTATTACCAAAGGCGAGTTGCCTCAAAAGGAGTTTTTTTTACAGCACAAAAGTACTGATATTAGCAAGCTGGCATCGGACTTGCTTAGCCCCAACTACGAGCTTAGTAAACTTTGGGACGGAAAAGGCGGTATAATTGGCAACCCGGAAGACAATTTAGAGGTAAGTATCCCTGAGGCGTTAGATAGGTTTAAGCTGGCATCGGTACTGCACATGATTGGCGATGTGGATTTGAAAATTAAGAATATCCAACCCAAAGATTATGGCGACTTGGGTGCACTGCTCGATAAAAAAAAGCAACTCGATGAGTATAAAATAGAGTTAGCTAGAATTACAGGAAATAGGACATTTTTTTAAGCCACTTTTTGCTCATTGCTATAGTTATATAAGCCATAAAAGTAACCCGCTACTACTGCTACACTAACATATATAAGCACGACATATAAGTAATCCCATGAAAGGAAAGAGCTTAAGAAATTAGGCGATAAATAATTTTTCACCTCAAAGCCTATAAAGTTAAGGATACTCCCAATAAGCCCCACAAATAGCATTATTTTTATGCCTTTTATAATATGCTCTTTTTTAGTTTTTCCCATTATAATTGAATTTAAATTGAGAATGTTGATACGAATTTTGATGCAACAAAACTACAAAAAAAAAAAAAACGATTTGAAAAAAATATTTTTATATTACAAATCGTTTTTTTCAACTTGAACCTACCTTGCCAATAAAAAGGGGCAATTTAAGATGTAAATATTGGAATATATTTACCTTTGCCACTTTTAAAATTCAAACATTATTCAGCCCAATGAAAAAAATATTTTTTATAACTTTATTAGCCACTCTTTTTAGCAGTTCTGTTTTTTCGCAAGACTTAAAGAAAGATGCCGTTCCTAAACAATACTCATTTGAACTTGGGGGGCGGTACATTGCTGCGAGCAGTTTTGATAATAAGGCATCGGCAGGCGGAACATTTTTGTTTGATTATGCTTGGCAGCTTTCTGGCTTTACCCGAAGTAACGCCTCATTTATATCCGTACCACTGGGCTACACCATTTTACTTCCCGATACAAAAGACGATAAACAAATGGCTATTCTCTCCTACGGCTGGACGGTACGCCACGAAATTGGTTACGAAAAAAAAGTTATTCCATTTTTCTCTTACAGCCTACTGCTCAACCAATTGCGGATTTCAGGTACAGAGGGAGCCGTTTTTGGTCATCAAACAAAATTCGATTTTGGTATTAATTTTAAAACCTCAACTCGCATACAATACTTCACCAAAGTGGAGTATAGCTTTACTCGCTATCCAAAGCTAGGCACGGCTAGTAGCCAAAGAATGCACGTTGCCGAACTCAAATTTGGTTTCCGGTTTTAATCGCCCAGCCTAGTAACCCGACCTAGCTTATCGAACTTTACAGTTGTTCCCGACGGAAATACTTCCCTTTTTTTGCCTTTAAAGCGAAATGAAGTTTTACCGGCTAATGTGCCTTGCCTTACATATCCTAATTTATTGAAGCTAACTTGTGTTTCCTCTTTAAATTCAACAATTTTTAAGGCGCCGGTCATTAACTTCATGTCGGTTACTAGTGTCCCAAATATTATATTGCCACTATCATCGAAAACAACCTGATGGTCTTTTAAAAAATAAGCTTTACTTCCCGATTTTGTTTTAAAATAGGAATTTCTGCTTAATGTAGCAGAAATGAGTTTGCCTTTTTTGTTAAAAATAACTTTTTCTAAACCTTTCGCATACAGGTAACTACCAGCAGTATATATTGGCAAATCGTACGCCAAAGTACCTGCGATGGCTTTTCCGTCTTTATCAAAAAGTATTGTCTTATCCTTTGCAAACGGAATATTAGGGCCTTTTGTCCATAGGCGAGTTTCTTTGGCAAGTGTCCCTTTTTTAATTTTTTTACTTTTACTAAAAAAAAGGTTATGCCCTCCTTTAAACAGCACACTTACTGCACCTGCACTCACAAGCGAATCTGATTTTATAAAAACAGAATATTGTGCAAGCAAGGCAGTTGCATTTATGGAAATAAAAAAAGGTATAAGTAAAAGCCAACGCATCGCCCAAAAGTAAAATTTAAAACTAAAAAATACTAAATATCTAAAAAATACATTTCATATTTTTAATATCGTTAAAATAATTATTAATTTGTCAAAATTATTATTTTCATTCAGAATAAACAAAAAGCAATGCGAAAAATATATGCAGTAGGCGAAACTATTTATGATATAATTTTTAAAAACGGAAAGCCCATAGATGCAAAACCTGGTGGAGCATTGTTAAACACCTCGGTTTCGCTAGGCAGGCTGGGGCTAGACATTAGCCTTATTGGCGATGTGGCAGATGATGCTGTAGGCGAAATTATTGCCCATTTTCTTACTGAAAACAATGTTGCTACCGACTCTATGTACAGGTACACCGATGCAAAATCTCGCTTGGCACTTGCCTTTTTAGATAATGATAATAATGCCAAATACTCCTTCTATAAAATACGAAAAACAGGCTCGGCAAAGCTATCCTTCCCAACACCAAAAAAAGATGATTTAATTTTATTTGGCTCTTTTTATGGTATGAAATCTGAAATTCGAGAGGATTTAGTCGCCTTTTTAAAGCAAGCTCGGGCTGTCGGGGCAATTATAATTTACGACCCCAATTTTAGAGCCGCACATAAAGATGTACTCCCTGAGGTTATCGAAATGATTAAAGAAAACATGGAGCTCTCACACATTATAAAAGGGTCTGACGAAGATTTTTTACATATCTTTGGAAAAGACAACGCTCCTGGCACGTATAAAAAAATTAAAGAAATTACGAATGCAGCATTAATCTACACGGCTAATCGCCATGGCGTTTGGCTGAATACTGGGAGCTACGAAGAGCATTACAATGCCCTTGCTATTGAACCAGTTAGCACCATTGGTGCTGGGGATACATTTATGGCAGGCATTGCTTATTCTATCATAAAAAACAATTTATTTTTTGATGATGCAGATAAAATTTCTCGGCAATTTTGGGACAAAATGATTACGACTTCCATCGAGTTTTCTGGGCATGTGTGTATGGTGTATGATAACTACGTAACCCAAAAATTTGCCGACAAAGTTAAGTTATAAAAGTACACTTTTATTGGTCGTACCAATCCTCTATTAACCCCATAAATCAATTTTGAAAACATTTTTTAAAAGCATATTTTTAAGCAATCGGCTCTTTTTCTATATCGGTACAAATGTTATTTTATTTATAATTTCGCATTTTTTGCCTTCGCTGTATTCCCTTGCAAAGGTAATGCTTACTGGCATGTTTGCTCTTTTGCTTATTGATTTTTTTATGCTCTATGCCAGTTCTAAACTTCAAATAGCAGGCAAAAGGAACACCCCAGAACGCCTCTCTAACGGTGATATAAATGAAATTTATTTTTACCTTAAAAATAACTACAACTTTAAAACAAGGCTTTCTGTAATTGATGAAATTCCGCACCAATTTCAGAAAAGAGATTTTGAGATTAATGTTTCCTTAGAGGCAAAAGAAGAGAAAAATATCCTATACAAACTTAGACCCGTTCGCCGTGGCGAATATGTTTTCGGGAAAATGAATGTCTATGTTTCCACCCTCATTGGCTTTGTTCGTAAACGGCAAATTTTTGATGACGGACTTCTAGTGCCTGTTTACCCGTCCTACATACAAATGCGAAAATTTGAATTACTTGCCATTTCGAATCGGCTAACAGAGGCAGGGATAAAAAAAATACGGAAAACAAGTAATAACAACGAGTTTGAACAGATAAGAGAGTACGTGCCTGGCGATGATACCCGCACGATAAACTGGAAAGCCGTTGCACGACGTGGGAAGCTAATGACTAATCAGTTTCAGGACGAGAAATCGCAGCAAGTATTCAGTATTATAGATATGGGCAGAACCATGAAAATGCCTTTTGATGAACTTTCGTTGCTAGATTATGCCATAAACTCTTCGCTAGTAATTTCTAATATTGCGATGCACAAACACGACAAAGCTGGGCTTATTACCTTTTCCAGTAAGGTAGATAGCCTTGTTCCGGCAGCAAGAAAACCCTCGCAAATGAATTTGATAATGGAGGTACTTTACAAGCAGAAAACTAATTTTGAAGAGTCGAATATGGAATTGCTTTATGCTTCAGTAAGGCGAAAAATAAACCAACGCAGCTTACTTTTGCTTTACACTAACTTTGAGGGCATCTCTTCGATGCGTAGGCAGCTTGGGTTCTTTAAGCGGCTAGCCAGAAACCACCTCACGGTGGTTATTTTCTTCAAAAATACTGAATTATATAAGGTTACAGATGCCCACCCAAAAACAACGGAAGATATTTATATTAAAACTATTGCAGAAAAATTTGCATACGAAAAAAGGTTAATTGTAAAGGAGCTAAATAATAATAATGTGCATACTATCCTTACTGCTCCGCAGGATTTAACGGTTAATACTATAAATAAATACCTAGAATTTAAAGCCAAAGGCATGCTCTAGTAGGCTTAAGCAGCAAAGCAAATTCAAATGAATTTGCTTTGCTATCTTAATTTTAAAAATCAAAACTTAATGTTGCTTTTTTGTTATTGCTTTCTTCTTCAAAAAGGGAGGGGTAGTCTTCGTCAAACTTTTTAAGGATAGCAGTAACTAAGGCTTCTCTTATAAATTTCGAGCGGTTTTTAACTTTATACTTTTTGCAGTACTTATTTAAGGCTTCCATCTCGAGTTCGTTAAGTTGCACTGTTACCGGGAAAACTCTGCGAAACTTATCTGCTTCAGGATTAATTCTCTTTTTCATAAGTCATTAGTTGGACTAAAATAAGCCATGAAATTGAGCATCAATTTTATCTATTACGTCGCTGATGTCTTTTTTACTACTAACAAAATCAGTTTGGTTAACGTCTATAATAAGTAGTTTCCCAAGTTTGTAACTTTTTATCCATTCTTCGTACTTTTCATTGAGGCTAGTGAGGTAATCTAGCCGGATTGTATTTTCGTAATCTCGCCCTCTTTTCTGAATTTGGCGTACAAGTGTAGATACATCTGCCCGCAGGTATATAAGCAAGTCGGGAGGTTTTACCATAGTACTCATTAGTTCAAACAGGCTCATATAATTCTCATAATCACGGGCTTGCATTAGGCCCATTGCATGTAAGTTTGGGGCAAATATTTTTGCATCTTCGTAGATGGTTCTGTCTTGAATAACGGTTTTTCCTGATTGGCGAATATCCAATACTTGATTAAATCGGCTATTTAAAAAATAGACCTGCAAATTGAAAGACCAGCGTTGCATGTCTTCGTAAAAGTCGTCTAGGTAAGGGTTGTCTTCAACGGACTCGTAGTGTGAATCCCAATTGTAATGCTTTGAAAGTACTGTTGTTAATGTGGTTTTTCCTGAGCCAATATTGCCCGCAATTGCAATGTGCATAATTATAGTTTTAAAGAATGAAACCGTATCGAATACGGTGCTATGTTTATATAAAGGTTTAAGTCTTACACCTTCATTACCTCTATTTCTTTTACAGCAACTGCCTCATCAATTTGTTTTACACAGGCATCGGTTAATTTCTGTGCTTCTACTTCTGCATCTTTGGTGGCATCTTCTGAGAGCCCTTCTTTAAGCATTTTTTTAAACTCGTCCATCACCTCTTTTCTGATGTTTCTGATGCTAATTTTCGCTTTTTCGCCTTCTGATTTTACTTCCTTTACAATACTACGCCGACGTTCTTCTGTAAGCATTGGTACATTTATGCGTATTAAATCGCCATTGTTTACAGGGTTAAATCCCATATTAGAATTTCTAATTTCTTTTTCAATAGGGTCTATCATTGCTTTTTCCCAAGGTTGGATTACCAGTGTATGGGCATCGGAAGTGCTTACGTTTGCAATCTGAGCAAGTGGCGTAATTGTGCCGTAGTAATCTACTTTTATCCCACTAAGCATGTGCGGGTTTGCTTTTCCTGCACGGAGTTTTACAAGTTCTGCTTCTAGGTGGGCAAATGAGTTTGCCATATTTTCTTTTGCATCATCAAGATACATTTGTACTTCTTCGTCCATAACTTGTTTGTTATTAATTTACTGAATATTTGATTTTATGCAAATTTATACATTTTTCTTATGTTTTCAAATTTCTTTATCAGTAATTTAAGCTAGTAGGTTCAAACTACTTTTACTTAGTAGCAGCACTGCAAGTAAGTATTTTACCTAAGTACATGACAAAAATTGCAATATATTAAATTCTTTTTTCATTTTACTGTTTAATAGATAATTAGCGATATATGACAAGCCATATTTAAAAATTGTGATCGCTTTTCTTCCATGCTTTTTGATCACTATCTTTTTTATATTTGTATGCAAATAAATACCTACTTTATAGCACCAAACAAAAGCTATCATTACTAACAGTACTAGTTTTTCTATTCGTTTAATATCTGTCAAATGCGTTTTTTCAATGTCAAAACCACTGGATTTCATTGCTTTAAATGTCATTTCAATTTGCCATCGAAGCTTGTAATATTCTTTTGAATCTTCTGGTTGATTATAAGAAATCAAAATTAGAAAATCATTTCCATAAAGTTTACTTCCGGAGATATAGCAAAGCTGCTGATTTATCTTAACTATTTTTGGATAAAAAATAAATTCATTAACTCTGTATGCATTAAAAAGCCAAAAAGCTTTTAATTCTTTATTTTTATGAGGAACAAATACTTTAAAGTTTTTTCGGATACGAATATAGTACCGTAACTTATATTCATTTAAAAAACCAATCCACCGGCTGCCAATAAATTCTCTGTCTGCCACAACACAGTCAATTGTCTCTTTTCCAAATAGTTTAATATATCGTTTAATTAGTTCAATACGCTCCTTACTGCTTGAATTTCCTCGCTTTGGCAGCATTGCAAACAATAAAGGAAAAGCAACTCCTTCATATACAACCCCTAACATAAATATAATAAACGTCTTATATAATTGCGGGTATATCAAATTATTATTATCTTTGTCTTAAAAAAATGCAAAGACTAAAAATAGAAAATCCGGATACAATTAAAAAGCAAATTTATGGTTGTCTCAATTCAAGCAAAGAGGCTAAGTTCATTCATAGACTGCATGGGCTTTTGTTAATG
>CAMZKQ010000097.1 GCA_947311265.1 uncultured Chlorobiota bacterium
CTGTTATGATAATTTATGATTTTTTTATCTGTAAAATCATAATAATTATAAAAAATAAGCATTCGATAAAATTGTCATGTACTAAGAAGTATTTTATTAATTTCAGGAACAGTTAAAAAACTTATGCTTCTTATATATTTTCGTTTTTTTGTTTCTAAAACCTCTTTCCCCGAGCCGAGTAAGCACCCATTTATAAATGCCAAATGCACCTTCTCTTTTGAAACTAGTAAATAACAAAGGTCTTTTTTTATTGAGTAAAATGGGGTTTTATACTTAATGCTTTCCTTTATAAAAGGGGCAGAATTTAGCACTAATTCTCTAAGGGTGTATAATATTTCTGCATTTACAGGCGATTGTTTACAAATATATTCATCTACATCGAGCATTATAGGTACTGTTTTTTATAGTAATTTTGGTATTCGCCAGATACAATATTTTCGAGCCAAGTTTCATTTTCTAAGTACCATTTTGCGGTAAGCACAATACCTTCCTCAAAAGTAAGCGAAGGCTGCCAGCCCAATTCTTGCTTAATTTTGCTAGCGTCGATGGCGTACCTCATATCGTGCCCAGCACGATCGGTAACAAAAGTGATTAGCTTTTCGGAAGTGCCAATTTTTCGCCCTAGCTCTATATCCATAACTTGGCACAGTTTTTTTACTAGCTCTAAATTTGTCCACTCGTTGTTGCCCCCAATGTTGTACGTTTCGCCCAATTTTCCTTTTTTAAAAATCGTTTCAATGGCTACGGCATGGTCTTTTACATAGAGCCAGTCCCTAAT
Organism: uncultured Chlorobiota bacterium; assembly: GCA_947311265.1. Classification (GTDB taxonomy): domain Bacteria; phylum Bacteroidota; class Bacteroidia; order Bacteroidales; family JAADGE01; genus CAMZKQ01. The sequence goes on from CAMZKQ010000097.1 coordinate 779, forward strand.
ATTATCGCCTTTTCCGTAAATCGGAATGGGTTTATTTTTCTTTATATTATTGATAACCAAAGGTATTAGCTTTTCAGGAAACTGGTTGCCTCCGTAGTTGTTGGAGCAGTTGGAAATTACAACGGGCATTTTGTAGGTATGAAAATAGGCACGTACAATATGGTCGGAGCTGGCTTTTGATGCCGAGTATGGGCTGCGTGGGTCATACGGTGTATTTTCGGTAAAAAAGCCTTCTTTGCCTAGCGAGCCATATACTTCGTCGGTAGAAATGTGGTAGAATTTTTTGCCATCGTAATTGCCAGCCCACAGTTTTTTAGCTGCATTTAGCAGGTTTGTTGTACCAACAATATTGGTCATTATAAACTCATTAGGGTTTGTAATCGACCTATCTACGTGCGACTCTGCCGCCAAGTGAATGACACTTGCGAATTGATATTTTTCAAATAATAGATTAACAAACTGGGCATTATTTATGTCGCCTTTTTCAAAGCTGTAATTTTCTTTCTTGGATATATCCTTTAAGTTTTCTAGGTTGCCGGCATAAGTGAGTTTATCCAAGTTTACAAAAAGTGTGCTTGGGTATTTGTTTACCAATAAACGCAGTACGTGTGAGCCAATAAAACCAGCTCCTCCGGTAATTAGAATAGTTCTTTTCATATTATTTTTTTACAAGTTGAATTTCAAATAGTTTAGGCCATTTTTTACCTGTAACAAAGAGGCGTTTGTTGGCCTTATCGTAAGCAATTCCATTTAAAACATCGGTGTTAGGTTTATAATCATTCATCGGGAGTATGCCTTTTAAGTTTATGTATGCCAGTACTTTACCTGTTTTAGGATCTATTCTTGCAATTTTATCAGTCATATAAATATTGGCATAAATTTCGTTATCAATATATTCTAGCTCATTTAGGTTTTTTACTAAGCCTTTATTGTCGTAAACTTGGAGGGTGTTTGTTATTGTAAAGCTTTGTGGTTCAAGTATATATATGTTATTTGTGCCATCGGTCATAAATAATTTTTCGTGGTCGGTAGTAATGCCCCAGCCTTCTGTGCCGTAAGAAAATTCGGTTTCAATTTTAAAGTCTTCTTTATTGTACACAAATCCTCGCCCGGCTTGCCAGCTGAGTTGAATAATTTTGTCGTTGAATAAGCAAATGCCTTCTCCGAATACGTCTTTCGGAATGGCATAACCTTGGATTACTTCCCCTGTTTTTTGCAGTACTTTTCGTACTGTTGATTGTCCTTTTAGGCCGGTGGCTTCATAAAAATAGCCGTCTAAAAAAACTAAGCCTTGTGTGTATGCTGCAATGTCGTGTGGGAATACGTTGATGACTTTATAGCCATAGTTTTGGGGTACAATGTCCGATTTTAGGGTAATGCTTTTTGTAACCTTGTGCGTATTTTTGTTTCGTGTAAGGCTGGCGGTAATTATATTTTGCCCTGTTTTTGTATTTTGGGTATCAAAGGTGTAGTCTAGGTTTGGCGAAATTAAAGTGGCTACTTTTTTGTCATTAATAAACAGGAATATGCTATCGTTTGGGGTCGGATTTTCAAGAGTTACAGTAATTAGGGCTTTATCGCCTATTTTTGTAACTTCTGCCTTGTTGGTTACTGATAGGTTTAAAGGGTTTTTCTCTTTTTTTGCATTCTTTTTTACGATTGTGTTTTTTTTGTTTATTTCTTTGGCTTGCTTATCGCTTTGGCAAGAAATAAAAAACAGGGTTATAAAAAATAGGATTGAATAATTAATTTTTGTTCGTTTCATACTTTAAAAGTAATTGAGTTAATAATTTTGTTACATAAAATCCTTAGGACGAAATACGTTTTTAAGTTGGCAACTGTTGTTTTTTAAATTGCTCCATTTTCGGTTATCGAACTCAAGCAGTGCTGCTGCTGCCGATGGCATGGTTACTCCAACGCCTGTGAGTTTTCCTACCAACATTTCCCAAGTCGGGTTATGCCCAAAAAGGAAAACTGTGGAAGCCTCATTGGGGAGGGCCCTTATGGCATCAAAAATTTCAGAAATGTAGCCAAAATAAAAGGATTCGTGAAAAGCAATTTCGCCTTTGTAATTGCAGCTTTGGGCAACTGCTATGGCAGTTGTTTTGGCACGCAGTGCTGGTGAGGAGAGTATGATATTGGGTGTGATTCCTTTTTCGGTTAAGAGCTTGCCCATAAACGGGGCTGCTTTTTTGCCTCGTTTATTTAGCGGGCGTTCAAAGTCTGCTGTACCCATCGACCAGTCGGATTTTGCATGCCGCATTAGTAGTATTTGTTTCATTACAGTAAATTTATGTCGTATAATTACAATTGAAACCCGACAATAATAATATCGTCGATTTGCCGGTAATTACCTTGCCAGTTTTGCAATTTTTTTTCTAAGATTTGTTTGTGCTTAGCTATTGGTTCGCTTTGTATTTGGGTTAATATTTCTTGAAATCTAGCCCCCATTAGTTTGCCGCCTTTTTCGCCTCCGAACTGATCCATATAGCCGTCCGAAAAGAGGTAAATTCTATCGTTTTCTTGCCATTCAATAATTTCATTTTTAAAGGGTTGTTCAAAATAGTCTATCCCTACGGGGCAATAAACAGGCTTGTACTCAATTAGTTGCGAATTTCTAAATAAGTAGAGTGAGTTATTTGCTCCGGCAAATTGTAATGTATTGCTTTGGGTATCAATTACGCAGAGAGCCATATCCATGCCTTCGTCTTGCGCATCGTCGTCATCGAGGGACTGGCGGAGGGCGAGTTTAATTTTTGCTCTTAATGCTTCAAGAATTTGGGCGGCATCGCATATTTTGTTATTCACTACAATTTCGTCGAGCAGGGAGATGCCCAGTAGGCTTACAAATGCTCCGGGAACGCCGTGTCCTGTGCAGTCGGCAGCTGTAATGATTATTTTTGTGTCTATTTTTGTCATCCAAAAGAAATCGCCACTTACAATATCTCTTGGTTTGTATAGCACAAAGCTTTTGGGTAAACTCTCTTGTATTTCGGCAATAGGGGTGAGCATAGCGTGCTGTATTCGCTCGCCTACTTTTATGCTTTCGGTGATGTTTTTTTGTTGTTTTTGTATTTTTTTATGTTGTGCTGTAATCTCATCTCTTTGGCTAGCTAATTCTTCGTTGGCAGACTCTAGTGCTGCGTTTTTATTGTTTATTTCAATATTTCTACTTTCTAGTGCATCACGTTGGTTTTCAATTTCTACTTTTTGCTCCGAAATTTCAGTATTAATTTTTTCTAATTCTTTATTTTTCTCTAAAATTAAATCCCTTTTTCGTTCGAGTTCTGCATTGGCTTGTTTTTTATGGGCATTGGAACGAAATACCAAAATGAGTGCTATAATAACCAGTATAACCACGGCAATCATCCAGTAATTGAGTGTTTTCTGAAAGTTGGCTTTTCTTTTTTGTGCTTTTGCGTCTTGCTTTTCTTTATCTATCAGCCATCTTTTTTCCTCTCTTTCTTTTTCCTGAATATACCTTGAGCTTTTTGTTTTCATGTGCATATTGTACTTAATTTGGTCGTGTGCCAAGGCAGAATCTTTAAAATTAAGGGCATCGGAATAGTTGCCTTTTTTTACAGATATGTCAAAAAGAGTACTGAAAGCGTCAATAATATTGGTTTCGAGTTTGGTGTTTTGGGCATAATATAAATTATCCCAGGCTAGTTTTTCTGCTTTTCGGATATGCCCTTTTTTTAGGTAAATCTTTGCAATTTCATTGGAAATTTGCGATTGTAGGGCTTGGTCTGCAACTTCTTCTACAAGCTGCAGGGCTTTTTGGTAATAAAATAATGCGCTGTCTTTTTTTGTAAAATTATCCCTGAAAATATCGGCAGTATATTTGTAAGCGACTGCCATGCCTCGATAATCTTTTTTTTTGGTTCTTAGTTTTAAGCATTTGTGCATATAGTTAAAGCCATCTTCAATGGCTTTGTTTGCGGCACAAATTTTACCTGTATTTAGGTATATGTAGCCCAAGAGGCTAGAGTCGTTTAGGCTTTTGGCTAATTTTTCGGCTTGTTCTACGTGGTAGGTAGCACTGTCTAAATTGCCATTGTTGAGTTCCCAGTTGGCTAGGTTTATATGTGCGTAGCCCAGCTGGCGAGTAAGGTGGTGGGTTTTGGCAATTCGCATACCAAGCCGATAAAAATCCTTTGCTTCCGAAAAATTTTTAATATTTCGGTAGCCTACTCCTGTGTAGCTGTATGCTTTGGCTAGGTTTTTAAAATCGTCGAACTGGTCGGCGTATATGGCTGCTTTTTTGCCATGATAGATGGTGGTTTCTGCCAAGTAATTTCTGTTTTCCCAAGCAATTTTATTGTGTAGAGCCGCTTTTAGAGAATCTGGGGCAGCATCAAGTTCTATTTTTAAACTATC